>NZ_JASCOS010000171.1:0-5332 GCF_029959705.1 Stenotrophomonas sp. PS02297
ACCGCCGCCATGCCGACCTGGCGCAGGGCCAGTAGGTGGCGCGGGCGCAGCTGGACCGCGCCCGCGCCGCGCGCGACACCGCCGCCGCCGCGCGCGACGCGGCGCGTGCGCAGTTGGCCAGCGCCGGCCAGCAGGGGGCCTACACCCTGGTGCGCGCGCCCTATGCGGGCATCGTCAGTACCCGCGATGTCGAGCCGGGCGAGAGCGTGAACCCCGGCCAGCGGCTGATGACGGTGTTCGCTCCCGACGCGCTGCGCGTGGAGGTCAGCGTGCCGCAGTCCGAGGCCGATGCGATCCGCGCCGATGCCGTGGCGCAGGTGCGCCTGGACGATGGCCGCCGGATCGACGCGGCGCAGGTGACGGTGTTCCCGGCGGCCGATGCCGCGACCCATTCGGTGAAGGTGCGGGTCGGCCTGCCGGCGCTGGATCCGGCGCCGCAGCCTGGCAATTCGGCGCGGGTGGTGTTCCCGGCGGTGAAGGGCGGCGCCCATCCGCAGGTGCCGGCCTCGGCGCTGCTGCACCGTGGCGAGGTCGATGCCGTCTACGTGCTCGCCGATGGCCGGCTGTCGCTGCGCCAGCTGCGCCTGGGCGAACGCAGCGGCGACAACGTCGAGGTGATCGCCGGGTTGAAGGCGGGCGAGCGCATCGCCAGCGATCCGCTCGCGGCGATGCAGGCGTTGGCCGCCGCACGCGGAGAACACTGAGATGTCCGCACACGACACGCCGCGGCTGGGTATTTCCGGCCGCCTCGCGCGGATTTTCCAGGACAATCCGCTGACCCTGATCCTCGCCCTGCTGGGCCTGCTGCTCGGCCTGGTCGCGGTGGCGGTGACCCCGCGCGAGGAAGAGCCGCAGATCGACGTGACCATGGCCAATGTCATCGTGCCGTTCCCCGGCGCCGATGCGCGCCAGGTCGAGCAGTTGGTGACCGGGCCGCTGGAGCAGAAGCTGGCCGGGATCGAGCAGGTCAAGCACACCTATTCGGTCAGCCGTCCCGGGCTGGCGGTGCTGACGGTGGAGTTCGAGGTCGGTGTGCAGCGGCAGCCGGCGCTGGTGCGCCTGTACGACAAGGTGTTCTCCAACCAGGACTGGATGCCGCCGGACGTGGGCGTCGGCCAGCCGCTCATCAAGCCGCGCGGCATCGACGACGTGCCGGTGATGGCGCTGACGCTGTGGACCGACGATGCGCAGCGCGGCGCGCTGGACCTGGCCGAAGTCGCCCACACGCTGGAAGCCGAGCTCAAGCGCATCCCCGGAACCCGCGATGTCCATACCCTCGGCGCGCCCGATCGGGCGATGATGGTGACGCTGGATCCGGCGCGGCTGGCCGCCCATGGGCTGGCGGTGAACGACCTTGAGATCGCGCTGCAGGCGGCGAACCTGGCGCGCCAGGCCGGCGAGCGCATCGGTGGCGATGGCGTGGTGCAGGTAAGTGCCGGCCGCTTCCTGGCCGACCGCGCCGACGTGGCCGGGCTGGTGCTGGGCGTGGCCGGCGGGCAGCCGGTACGGCTGGCCGACGTGGCCACCGTCAGCGATGCCGCCGACCTGCCGTCGAGCTATGTCTGGCATGGCGCACCGCCCGGGCGCGGCGGTCCGCGCACCGGCGTGGCGCCGGCGGTGACGCTGGCCATCACCAAGCAGCCCGGCAGCAACGCGGCCGACATCACCCGTGCGGCGCTGGACCGGATCGAGGCGCTGCGCGGGCAGGTCGTTCCCGATGGCGTGCAGGTGGCCGTCGCCCGCGACTACGGCGCGACCGCCAGCGACAAGGCGCGGACCCTGATCAGGAAGCTGGTGTTCGCGACCGGGTCGGTGGTGCTGCTGGTGCTGTTCGCCCTGGGCCGCCGCGAGGCGCTGGTGATCGGCTCGGCGGTGGTGCTGACCCTGGCGGTGACGCTGTTCGCCTCCTGGGCGATGGGCTTCACCCTCAACCGGGTGTCGCTGTTCGCGCTGATCTTCTCGATAGGCATCCTCGTCGACGACGCCATCGTGGTGGTCGAGAACATCCACCGGCACATGGCGCAGGGCGGGAGGACGCTGCGCGAGGCGATCCCGGCGGCGGTCGATGAAGTGGGCGGGCCGACCATCCTGGCCACCTTCACCGTGATCGCCGCGCTGATGCCGATGGCCTTCGTCAGCGGCCTGATGGGGCCGTACATGCGGCCGATCCCGATCAATGCCTCGGTCGGCATGCTGCTGTCGCTGCTGATCGCGCTGGTGGTCACGCCGTGGCTGTCGCTGAAACTGCTGCGCCGCCATGCCGGCGACGCGGCGACCGGCGGACATGGCCATGCGGAAGGCGGCATGGCGGCGCGGCTGCACCGCGTGTTCGAACGCACGATGACGCCCTTTCTGGCCGTCGATGGCGCGGCACGCCGGCGCCGCTGGCTGTTCCTGGCGATGGCGGTGCTGGTGGCGCTGGCGGCAAGCCTGGCGGGGTTCCGGCTGGTGGTGATGAAGATGCTGCCGTTCGACAACAAGTCCGAACTGCAGCTGGTGGTGGACATGCCCGAGGGCAGCACGCTGGAGGACACCAATGCCCTGCTCGCCGAACTGGCCGGCGCGCTCGACCGCATACCCGAGGTGCGGCATTACCAGGGCTACGCCGGCACCGCCGCGCCCATCAACTTCAACGGACTGGTGCGCCAGTACTACCTGCGCGAAGGCGCCAACGTCGGCGACCTGCAGGTCAACCTGGTCGACCGCCACGAGCGCAGGCGCAAGAGCCACGACATCGCCGTCGCCCTGCGGCCCGACGTGGACCGGATCGGCCGCCGCCACGGCGCCTCGGTCAAGGTGGTGGAAGTGCCGCCGGGCCCGCCGGTGCTGTCGCCGATCGTCGCCGAGCTGTACGGCCCGGACTACGCGCGCCTGCGCAGTGCCGGCCGCGCGCTGGAGCAGCGTTTCCTCGCCACCGACGGCATCGTCGACGTGGACAGCAGCGTCGAGGCCGATGCCGCGCGCGAGGTGCTGGCCGTCGATCGCGAGCGTGCGGCGCGGCTGGGCGTCTCGCAGGCGGACATCGTAAGGACGATCGCCGCCGGCCTGTCCGGCAGCGACGCCAGCCATGTCGTCGACAGCGGCTCACGCCATCCGCGCCCGATCCGGCTGCGCCTGCCAGCCGCCGGCCAGGCCACGCTCGATGGCATGCTGGCGCTGCGCGTGCGCGGCGGCGACGGCCAGCTGGTGCCGTTGTCGGAGCTGGTGACGGTGCGGCGCACGCAATGGGACGGCGCGATCCAGCACAAGGACCTGCTGCCGGTGGTGTACGTGATGGGCGACGAGAGCGGCCGCGTCGACAGCCCGCTGTACGGCATGTTCGACCTGGTCGGCCAGATCGGCGGCAACCCCGTCGATGGTCTTCGCCTGTCGCAGTTCTTCGTGCGCCAGCCGCCGGACGGCGCCGGCTTCGGCGTGAAGTGGGACGGCGAATGGCAGATCACCTACGAAACGTTCCGCGACATGGGTATCGCCTACGCCGCCGGCATGGTGCTGATCTACCTGCTGGTGGTGGCGTACTTCCGCAACTACGTGGTGCCGCTGGTGATCATGGCGCCGATCCCGCTGACGGTGATCGGGGTGATGCCCGGCCATGCCCTGCTGGGGGCGCAGTTCACCGCGACCAGCATGATCGGCATGATCGCCCTGGCCGGCATCATCGTGCGCAACTCGATCCTGCTGGTGGATTTCATCAACCACCTGATCGAGCGCGGGAGCACGCTGGAGCACGCGGTGATCGAGGCCTGCACGGTGCGCGCGCAGCCGATCGCGCTGACCGCGCTCGCGGCGATGGCCGGTGCGTTCTTCATCCTCGACGACCCGATCTTTAACGGACTGGCGATCGCGCTGATCTTCGGCATCCTGGTGTCCACCGTGCTGACCCTGCTGGTGATCCCGCTGCTGTACTACGCGCTGCTGCAGCGCACGCGCCGGAAGGAGGACGCGTCCTGAGCGACGGCCTGCCCCGGCCGGCCGCCGCGTTGTGACCGGCGACGGCGGAACGCAGCGCTTGGACGGCGCGGCGATGACGGGCACGGTACGCGCCTGGGCCGGATCGCGGTGCCTGGGCGCGCACCGTCATCCGGCACGGGCAGCTGTCGGGTGGCCACCGGCCACGTTGCAGGCGTTGTAGCCGGCCGGCGCCGGGCGACATGCGCCTATTCGATCTGCCTGGCCGGGTCGCTCAGTTCCAGTTCGCGCAGCACCACGCTGGCCTGCGTGCGGTTGCGCACGCCCAGGCGTTCGAAGATCGCCGACAGGTGCGCCTTGACCGTGCGCTCCTGCACGTCCAGGCGGTCGGCGATCTGCTTGTTGAGCAGGCCCTCGGCGACCAGCGCCAGCACGCGGAACTGCTGCGGCGACAGGCTGGCCAGGCGCGCGGCCAGTTCGCTGTCGTGGCTGGAGGACTGCGCGCGCGCCACCGCCGCGCGCAGCGAGGCGGGCAGCCATTGCTCGCAGGCCATCACGCTGCGGATCGCCTCGCGCAGTTCGTTCAGGCCCGAACTCTTGGGCAGGTAGCCGGCGGCGCCGTGGTCGAGCGCGCGCCGCACCACGCGCGGGTCGTCGTTGGCCGACACCACGATCACCGCCACGCCCGGATGCTGGGCACGGATCGCCGCCAGCCCGGCCAGCCCGTGATTGCCGGGCATGTGCAGGTCGAGCAGGATCAGGTCGGTGTCCGGTGCGGCATCGAGTGCGGCCAGCACGCCTTCCAGCGATTCGGCCTCGCGCACCTGCAGGTCGGCCACCGCTTCGCCCGCGGCCTGGCGCAACGCGGCGCGGAACAGCGGGTGGTCGTCGGCAATCAGCAGGCTGGGCATGGGCATGGTGGCGGGGACGGGCCTCGATTGTCGGCGAAATGGGCACGGCGTGGCTGAGCGGTCCCGGTAGGAGCGGCTTCAGCCGCGATGGGGCATTCCCATCAACCCATCCGCATGCAGGGCATTGGCCTGTTGCAGATAGATTTGCATGAATGCTTCATCGCGGCTGAAGCCGCTCCTACGGGGAGCGGTTGTTTACTGGGCGGTCCAGGCGCCGTCCATCGGCAGCGCCGTGCCGGTGAGGTTGTGCGCCTCGCGGCGGCACAGCCACACCACCATCGCGGCGATGTCTTCGGGCAGCGACATGCGCAGGCTGGGCTGCTTTTCCTCCAGCAGGGCGCGCACGCCGTCGTCGCGGCTGCCGCCGTTGCGGTGCGCCTGGATCTGCGGCTCGATCAGCGGCGTTTCCACCCAGCCGGGGCACACGCAGTTGACGGTGACGCCGCCGCTGTCGCGGGGGGGGGGCGGCCCCCGCGCCCCCCCCCCGCCCCCGCGCAGGGCCCCGCGGGCCC
>NZ_JASCOS010000172.1:0-5303 GCF_029959705.1 Stenotrophomonas sp. PS02297
ATTCATGGCAGCGGCATGGCCTGTGGGGGAGGGCGGCGGGAGGCGGTGCGGAGCGCCGCGCCCGGCGGGCGCGGCGTCCTCTCACGGGGTCCCGGTCACTTGAACTCGCTGGCCCAGTAACCTTCGATCTGCGTCACCAGCTCGGCCGGCAGCGGCACGTAGTGCAGGTCGTTGGCCTGCTGCTGGCCGTTCTCGAACGCCCACTTGAAGAAGGCCAGCGTGTCCTGGTTGCGCTTGGCGTCCTTGGGCTGCTTGTGCATCAACATGAAATTGGTGGCGGTGATCGGCCACGCCTGCTCGCCCGGGGCATTGGTGATGACCAGGTTGAAGTCCTTGGCATTGGTCCAGTCAGCACTGGCGGCCGCGGCGGCGAAGGTCTCGGCGGTGGGCTGCACCCAGTTGCCGGCGGCGTTCTGCATCGACGCGTACGGCATGTTGTTCTGCAGCGCGTAGGCCAGTTCGACGTAGCCGAGCGAACCCTTGATCTGCTGCACGTAGGAAGCGACGCCCTCGTTGCCCTTGCCGCCGACGCCGTCGGGCCACTGCACCGAGGTGCCTTCGCCGACCTTGTCCTTCCATTCGCCGCTGACCTTGGACAGGTAGTTGGAGAAGTTGAAGGTCGTGCCCGAGCCGTCGGAACGGTGCACCAGGGTGATCTTGGTGGCGGGCAGGGCCACGCCCGGATTGGCGGCGGCGATGGCCTTGTCGTTCCAGGTCTTGATCCTGCCCAGGAAGATGTCGGCGAGCAGTGCGCCGCTCAGGCGCAGCTGACCGGGCTGGATGCCTTCCAGGTTCACTACCGGCACCACGCCGCCGATGGCCGACGGGAACTGGCCCAGGCCGGCCTGGGCCAGTTCCTCGGAGGAAAGCGGCTTGTCGGAGGAACCGAAATCGACCGTGCCGGCCTTGATCTGGGCGATGCCGCCGCCCGAGCCGATCGACTGGTAGTTGATCTTGGCGCCGGTGGCGGCGTTGTAGTCGGCCGACCACTTGGAGACCAGCGGGAAAATGAACGAAGCGCCGGCACCGGAGATCTCGGCGGCGACCTTGTCCCCCGCGGCCGGTGCCGAAGCGGGGGCGGCCTCCGGGCTGGAAGCGGCGGAATCGCTCTTGCCGCCGCAGGCCGACAGGCCCAGCGCGATGGCCAGGGAAAGGACGGCAAGGCCGGTCGTGTGCAGTTTCATGCAGGGCTCCATGGCGGGAGAAGTGCCGGTATCGCCGGCGGATGCGGCTATGAAATGATGTTTTTGTTACAGCCTGATTACACGGGGTGGCGGAGGCGGAACGAGGGCGCTGCGGTGGCCCGCGCAAGGGGTGCGAAGAGCGGGTGACGCCCCGGTGTTCCGCGGCGCCGGGCGCTGCAGGGGGGAGCTTGTCCGGTAATGCGCCAGCGGGGTGTTGCCCCGCTCTACAAGGCGGTGGTGTTCTGTAGCGCCGGGGGCGCCCGGCGGGGCCTGGCCGGTAATGCGCCAGCAGGGCGTTGCCCCGCTCCGCTGGAAATTCTCCGCACGGAGGATCGCCGCCGGGGGCGATGGCAAAAAAAAAGGCGCGGATCACTTGATCCGCGCCCGAGGCGACGAGGGAGAGGGACCCGCCGGCTCTTTGCTCGATTACTTCAGGTTCTGCTGGTTCCAGTAGGTCTCGATCTGGCGGACCAGGGTGTCCGGCAGCGGCACGTAGTCCAGTTCCTTGGCCTGGTTCTTGCCGCTGCTGTAGACCCAGCGGAAGAAATCGGTGGTGTTCTTCAGGCTGCCGGCCTTGGAGCGCTTGCGCACCAGGATGAAGTTGGTGGCGGTGATCGGCCAGGCATTGGCGCCCGGGGCGTTGGTGATCACCAGGTTGAAGTCGCGCGAATTGGCCCAGTCGGCGCTGGCGGCAGCGGCGGCGAAGGTCTCGTCGCCCGGCTGCACGAAGCGGCCGGCGGCGTTCTTCATCTGCGCATAGGCCAGGCGGTTCTGCAGCGCATAGGCCAGCTCGACATAGCCGACGCCGCCGCGGATCTGCTTGACGTATGCGGCCACGCCTTCATTGCCCTTGCCGCCGATGCCCACCGGCCACTGGACGGTGGTGCCTTCGCCGACCTGGCTCTTCCAGTCGGCGCTGACCTTGGACAGGTAGTTGGTGTAGTTGAAGCTGGTGCCCGAGCCGTCCGAGCGGTGCACGACGGTGATCTTCAGGTCGGGCAGGGCCAGGCCGGAGTTCAGCGCGACGATGGCCGGATCGTTCCACTTGCTGATCTTGCCCAGGAAGATGTTGGCCAGGGTCGGGCCATCGAGCTTCAGCGCGCCCGGCTGCAGGCCCGGCACGTTGGCCACCGGCACCACGCCGCCGATCACCGACGGGAACTGCGCCAGGCCCGAGGACGCCAGGTCTTCGGACTTGAGCGGCGCATCGGACGAACCGAAATCGACGGTGCCGGCCTTGATCTGGGCGATGCCGCCGCCCGAACCGATGGACTGGTAGTTGACCTTGTTGCCGGTGGCGGTGGCGTAGTCGGCCGACCACTTGGACATCACCGGGAAGACGAACGACGCACCTGCGCCCGTGATATCGGCGGCCTGCGCGGCCAGGGCGAACGAGGCAATGGCGGCGCCGGTGAGCAGGCGGAGTTTGAAGGAAGACATCGCGGAGTGGCTCCTGAGGGTAATGGTGACCGGCGTTGGCCGGCAGACCGCTATTGCAGGGGCTGACCATGAATCTTTTGCGACTTTGTGATGACGGTTCGATGACAGTCGCGTCTTTGCATCGCTGTCGTCGCAACGTCATCGCGCTGTCGCATTGCTGTCATCTGGTTAACGGAATCTTCGCAAAACGCTTGCCCGGCGGTCGTGCTGGACGGGCGTCCACCTGAAGCCCTTCCACATCCCTTGGAGAGATCCCCGATGCGTTCCCATTCGCTCGCCCTGGCAGTCGCCGCCAGCCTTGGCCTGGCCTCGGCGCCGGCCTTCGCCGCCGGTCCCGCCGTGACTCCCGCGCAGATCGAACAGCTGCAGGCGCAGATCGCCGCCCTGCAGGCGCAGGTACAGCAGTTGCAGACCCAATCCGAATCGCTGCAGGCGCAGTCCGACGCGCAGTCTGAAGTGAACGTCACCCAGGCGCAGGCGCTGGAAGGCGCGCAGAAGACGCAGACCAATGTCGACAAGCTGGCCAAGCTGGTCAACGACAACAAGATCGGCGGCCGCATGTTCTTCGACGTCAGCAGCATCGACCAGAAGACCAACGGCAAGAAGACCGACGCCACCGGCACCGGCTTCGACGTCAAGCGCTTCTACCTGACGGTGGACCACAAGTTCAGCGACATCTGGTCGGCCAACCTGACCACCGACTTCCAGTACAGCTCGGCCATCGGCAACACCGAACTGTTCGTCAAGAACGCCTATGTGCAGGGCACCTTCGATCCGGCCTTCGTGCTGAAGGTCGGTGCGGCGGGCATGCCGTGGACCGGCTATGTCGAGAAGTACTACGGCATGCGCTATGTCGAGAACACCCTGACCGACCGCCTGAAGTACGCCAACTCGGCCGACTGGGGCGTGCACGCCAGCGGCGACCTGGGCCAGGGCTTCAACTATGCCGTGTCCGTGGTCAACGGCGCCGGCTACAAGAACCCGAGCCGCAGCAAGGGCGTGGACGTGGAAGGCCGCCTGGCGTGGGAAATCACCCCGGAATTCGCGGTCGCCCTGGGCGGTTACAGCGGCTACCTCGGCCAGGACAAGCAGACCAACAGCGCGGAGAAGCGTTACAGCCGCGGTGACGTGATGGTCGCCTACGCCGGCCCGATGTTCCGCGTCGGTGGCGAATATTTCACCGCCAAGAACCTGAGCCTGGTCCAGCAGACCGTCGCCTCGCCGCTCAGCGACAAGGCCACGGGCTGGTCGCTGTGGAGCAGCGTGCGCCTGGCGCAGACCGCCAATGGCGATGTCAGCGTGTTCGGCCGCTACGACAACACCGACACCAGCAAGACGCTCAATCCGTTCCGCGAGGACAAATACTGGAACGTCGGCATCGAGTACCCGGTGTTGAAGAGCTTCAAGCTGGCTGCGGTGTACAAGGACACCGACGCCACCGTCGGCTCCCTGGCCAGCCCTTCGCAGACCAAGACCAAGGAACTGGGCATCTGGGGCGACCTGAAGTTCTAAGGTCCCGCTCCCCGGTGTGATGCATGCGACGGCGGGCTTCGGCCCGCCGTCTTCGTTCCACCATCCGCCTTTGGCGGGAGTGGCTTCCGCCACGATGGGGGGCGTTGCGTGGATGCCTCCACAACAGCCCGCACCTGCATGCGCGGGGATTCAAAAGGGGAAACCCCTTCGCGGCTGAGCCGCTCCTGCAGGAGGCCGGGCGTGTGGTGATGGAAAGGTCGCGGAGCACGCATTGCGGGCAGCCCGGCCTGCGCACCGGCCAACGGCAGCGGATCGGCGCCATTGCATCCAAGCCGCGTCCGCGTCAGGCGGCGGTCTTGTCCCTGTAATGGCACAGGTCGCGGATCACGCATTGCGGGCAGTCCGGCTTGCGCGCCTTGCATACGTAACGCCCGTGCAGGATCAACCAGTGATGCGCATCCTGCAGGAACTCGGCCGGGATCACCTTCAGCAGTCCGTCCTCCACCGCGCGCACGTCCTTGCCGGGCGCCAGGCCGGTGCGGTTGGAGACGCGGAAGATATGCGTGTCCACGGCCATGGTCGGCTCGCCGAAAGCGGTGTTGAGCACCACGTTGGCGGTCTTGCGGCCGACGCCGGGCAGGGCTTCGAGCGCGGCGCGGTCGGCCGGCACCTCGCCGCCATGTTTTTCGACCAGGATCGCGCAGGCGGCGATCACGTTCTTCGCCTTGGCGTTGAACAGACCGATGGTGGAGATGTAGGGCTTCAGGCCATCCTCGCCCAGGGCGAGGATGGCCTGCGCGGTGTTGGCCACCGGGAACAGCCTGCGCGTGGCCTTGTTCACGCCCACGTCGGTGGCCTGCGCCGACAGCGTCACCGCCACCAGCAGCTCGAACGGCGTGCTGTATTCCAGCTCGGTGGTGGGGTGCGGATTCAGTTCGCGCAGGCGCGTGAACATCTCGCGCACTTCCTGGCCGGTCATGCGCCTGGAGCGGGGGGCGGGGCGGGGCGCGGGTGAAGAGCGTGATTTCTTCACCTTCGTCGCCGGCTCACCCACTGCTTTCGTTTTTGCTTCTGCCTTGGCCGCCACTCGTTTCTCGTTCCTGTTCACGCGTTCCCCGCCTTCGCTCGCGCCCGCGCCAGGATCGCTGCGGCGGCCGGGGGCAGGGCGGGCTTGCGGTCTGGAGCCGGCGGCGGCGCGCGCCGCGC
>NZ_JASCOS010000173.1:0-5290 GCF_029959705.1 Stenotrophomonas sp. PS02297
CCCCCGCCCCCCGCACCGGCACGCCGCGCGCCCGAACCGGCGCCGGCACCCGCCGCTCCCGCCTCGCAGCCCGGCCGCATGCAGCTGGGCGCGGTGCGTTCGGGCCAGCAGATGTATGCCGAGAACTGCGACCTGACCGTACTCTCAACGGTGGGCGCCGGTGCCGAGGTGATCGCCGACGGCAGCATCCACATCTACGGTACCCTGCGTGGCCGCGCCCTCGCCGGCGCGCAGGGCAATACCGGCGCCCGCATCTTCTGCCGCGACTTCCACGCTGAACTGGTCGCGATTGCGGGACGATACAAGGTGCTGGACGATATTCCCGACAACCTGCGCGGCAAGGCCGTGCAGGTCTGGCTGGAACAGGACCAGATCATGATCGCTGCGCTGGATTGACGCGCAGCCCACCACGGAACATTCAGGAGAAATCCTTTGGCTGAAATCATCGTAGTCACCTCCGGCAAGGGCGGCGTCGGCAAGACCACCTCCAGCGCCAGCATCGCGTGCGGCCTGGCCCGCCGCGGCAAGAAGGTCGCCGTCATCGACTTCGACGTCGGCCTGCGCAACCTGGACCTGATCATGGGTTGCGAGCGCCGGGTGGTGTACGACTTCGTCAACGTCGTCCATGGCGAGGCCACGCTGAAACAGGCCCTGATCAAGGACAAGCGCTTCGACAACCTGTTCGTGCTGGCCGCCTCGCAGACCCGCGACAAGGACGCGCTGAACAAGGAAGGCGTGGAGAAGGTGCTCAAGGACCTGGCCGCCGACGGTTTCGACTTCGTCATCTGCGATTCGCCGGCCGGCATCGAGAAGGGCGCCTTCCTGGCGATGTACTTCGCCGACCGCGCGGTGGTCGTGGTCAACCCGGAAGTGTCCTCGGTGCGCGACTCGGACCGCATCATCGGCCTGCTCGACTCCAAGACCGCCAATGCCGAGGTCGGCAAGAACGTGCCGGCCTACCTGCTGCTGACCCGCTACAGCCCGGCGCGGGTGGAAAGCGGCGAGATGCTCAGCATCGGCGACGTGGAGGAAGTGCTGGGGCTGAAGGCCATCGGCGTGATCCCCGAGTCCGGCGACGTGCTCAACGCCTCCAACAAGGGCGAGCCGGTGATCCTGGACACCGAATCCATGGCCGGCCAGGCCTATGAGGACGCGGTCGGCCGCATCCTTGGCGAGGAGCGCCCGATGCGCTTCATTTCCGTTGAGAAGAAGGGCTTCTTCAGCAAGCTGTTCGGAGGGTGACGATGGGACTTTTCGACATCTTCAAGGCCAAGAAAAGCACGGCCGAAACCGCCAAGAACCGCCTGCAGATCATCATCGCCCAGGAACGCAGCACCCGCGGCGGCCCGGACTACCTGCCGCTGCTGCAGCGCGAGCTGCTGGAAGTGATCAAGAAGTACGTCAACATCGACGCCGACGCGGTCAAGGTCGACCTGGTCAAGGATGGCGAGCACGACGTGCTCGACATTTCCGTGGCCCTGCCCGAAGGCCCGCAGAGCTGATTCCTGTACCCGGGGCCGCCTGCCGGCCCCGGGTGCCGATACCGATGCCCCTACCGCCCTCCACCGAGCCCGCCACCATCCTGTGCGTGGGCGATATCGCCTGGGACGACGCGGCCGCGCTGCTCGCCCGCCACGGCCTGCGCCTGAACCGGGTCGACGACGGGCAGAAGATTCCCGGCAGCTACTGGGGCGAGCCCGAGGCCGGCATCATCGCCACCGACGTCTACGTGCGCGCCGACACGCCGGTGCACTCGATGCTGCACGAAGCCTGCCACCTGATCGTGCTGCCGCCCGAGCGGCGCGCGCTCGTGCACACCGACGCCACCGATTCGGTGCCCGAGGAAGACGCCACCTGCTACCTGCAGATCGTGCTGGCCGGGCAACTGCCCGGCGTCGGCAGCGCGCGGCTGATGGCCGACATGGATGCGTGGGGCTATACGTACCGGCTCGGCTCGACACGTGCGTGGTTCGAGCAGGATGCCGACGACGCGAAGCAGTGGCTGGTCGAACGCGACCTGCTCGCCCCGCCCCTCCTGTAGAGCGGGGCAACGCCCCGCTGGGGCCTTACCGGGAAAGCCCCCGCCGGGCGTTGCCCGGCGCTACAAAGCCGCGGCAGCCCGTTCCTTGTAGAGCGGGGCAACGCCCCGCTGGGGCCTCACCGGGAAAGCCCCGCCGGGCGTTGCCCGGCGCTACAAAGCCACGGCAGCCTGCACCTCGTAGAGCGGGGCAACGCCCCGCTGGGGCCTCACCGCGAAAGCCCCGCCGGGCGTTGCCCGGCGCTACAAAGCCACGGCAGCCTGCACCTCGTAGAGCGGGGCAACGCCCCGCTGGGGCCTTACCGGGAAAGCCCCCGCCGGGCGTTGCCCGGCGCTACAAAGCCGCGGCGACCGGCCTGCCTGCATCACGGCAACGATGCGCCCATGTCCAGCGTGACCCGGGTGCCACGCTCCGGGCCCGAGTGGATGTCCAGCTTCCAGCCCAGGTGCTCGCACAGGCGGCCGATCAGGTCCAGGCCGATGCCGGTGCGCATGTTGCGTTCGCCGCGCGCGATCTTGGCGTAGGCCGCGGCCACTTCCTCCGGACTCATTCCATGCCCCGGATCCTCGATGGTCACCACGGCCCGCGGCGTCAGCGACATGCGGATCACGCCGCGGTCGCTGTTCTCCATGGCATTGCGCAGCAGGTTGCCGACCGCCGCCTGCACCACCCCCACCGGCGCCACGATCGTGCAGGGCGCCGATTCCGTCACCTGGACCGACAGTTCCTTGCCGCCCGCAAGATAGGCATGGTCGGCGACGATCTCCGGCAGCAGCTGCTCCAGCGCCAACGGCTCGCTCAACGCCGCCAGCCTCGCCGGCTCGCGGGCCAGCAGCAGCATCAGCTGGATCAGCTGCTCCATGCTGGACGCGGTGCTGCGCACCCGCTGCAGCTGCTGGCGCGCGCGCGGCGGCAGTCCGGCCTGCTCCAGCGCCAGCTCGGCCGCACCGGTGATCACCGCGATGGGCGTGCGCAGTTCGTGGCTGGCCGTACTGATGAAGGCGCGCTCGCGCTCGACGAAACGCTCGTTGCGCTCCAGGTAATCGTTCACCGAGTCGGCGATCACCTCCATCTCGGCGCTGCCGCGGGCGGTGACCTGCACCCGCTGGCCGCTGCGCTCGGGCTGCAGCCCGGCGATGTCGTCGGCCAGTCCGACCAGCGGGCGCACCAGCCGGTTCATGCCGACCCAGGCCATCAGCAGGGTGACGATCGCCATCGCGATGCCGGCCAATACCGCCCAGCGGGTGATGAAGTGCTCCAGGTCGGCGAAATCGGTGATGTCCAGCACCAGCATCGCGCGGCCGAAGTCGCTGGTCTCGCGCACCATGACCGCGCTGCGGTGCCCTTCCAGCCAGACGCCGTCGTGCAGCCCGGGCATCAGGTGCGCCAGCACGTCCGGGATGCCATGGGCATCGTGCTCGCTGAAAAAATGCAGGGTGTCCGAATCCTGCCAGCGGTAGTCCGGGTCGACGCGCTTGTTGGCGATCACGCTGTCCAGTTCGGAATTGAGCAGCGCCCGCCATACCGAATGCTCGGCACGCTCGTGCACATAGTTGGCGGCGCTGAACACCACCAGGGTCAGCAGGGCCAGATAGCTGGCCAGCCAGCCCAGCAGCTTGCGCCGCAGCGTCCGCCGCTTCATCGCTCGCCGCTCTCGGCCATCGCCGACGCGCTGGGCGCACACAGGCGATAGCCCACGCGCGGCAGGGTGTGCAGCAGTTTCTCCTCGAACGGACCATCGACGCTGCGGCGCAGCTCGTAGATGTGCGAGCGGAGCATGTCGCCATCGGGCGGCTCCTCGCCCCACAGCGCGTACTCGAGCTGGTCGCGCGGCACCGCGGCCGGGCTGGCGCGCATCAGCACTTCCAGCAGCTTGCGGCAGGCCGGGTACAGGTGCAGCGGCTGGCCGCCGCGCCGTACTTCCAGCGTGGCCAGGTCCAGGCGCAGGTCGTGCACTTCCAGCACCTTGCGTGGATTGCGCCCGTGAGTGCGCGCCAGCACCGCGTCCAGCCGCACTTCCAGTTCGGGCAGGGCGAAGGGTTTGGTCAGGTAGTCGTCGGCGCCGGCGCGGAAACCGGCGATTTTGTCGGGCAGCTCGTCGCGCGCGGTGAGCATGATCACCGGCACCTCGGAGCGGTGCTCCTCGCGCAGGCGCCGCAGCACCTCCGGCCCTTCCATGCGCGGCAACATCCAGTCCAGCAGGATCGCATCGTAGGACTGGGTGGCGGCCAGGTGCAGCCCGGTCACGCCGTCGGGGGCGACATCGAGCACATGGCCGCGCGCCTCGAAATAGTCGAAAAGATTGGCGATCAGATTGCGATTGTCTTCGATGACCAGCAGCCGCATGTGCAGAACCCTTGGAAGAACGATGCCCCGCCCCGCCTCTGGAACGCACTCCGGCGCCATCGACGGGCATCCAGGCGGCGGTGGGACGGGCGTGCGTGCCCATCGTAGCCGCAGCGGTGGTCGGAGCGACGTCGAAACAGGTGACAATGCGTCCTACGACGCGCTTCCCACGCCGGCCGCGCGATGATCCCCGACCACCCCGCAGACGAGCCCCGCGTGCGCCCGACCCGCCTCCGATCTTCCGCCCCCTGGTTCCTGCTGCTGGCCCTGATCGTGGCCAGCCTGCTGGCAGGGCTCGGCATGCGCGAACCCTCCCCGCCCGACGAGCCGCGCTTCGTGCTGGCCGCGCGGCAGATGGTGGAAACCGGGCAGTGGTTGCTGCCGCACCGGGGCAGCGAGCTGTACGCGGAGAAGCCACCGACCTTCATGTGGATCCAGGCCGCCACCTACAAGGTGTTGGGCAACTGGAACATCGCCTTCCTGCTGCCGTCGCTGCTGTCCGCGCTGCTGACCCTGTGGCTGACCTGGGACCTGTCGCGGCGGCTGTGGAACCGGCGCGTGGCGCGCTATGCGGTACTGGGGCTGTTCGTGTGCATCCAGTTCGGGCTGATGGCCAAGCGCGCGCAGATCGACATGGTGCTGGTGGGCATGACCACGCTGTCGCTGTGGGCGCTGCTGCGGCATCTGCTGCTGGGGCCCAACTGGAAGCTGCTGGCGCTGGGCGCCTTCGCCGCCGGCGTGGGCACGGTGACCAAGGGCGTGGGGTTCCTGCCGCTGCTGGCGCTGCTGCCCTGGGCCGCCTGGCGCTGGCGGCACCCCCGTGGGGGGGGGGGGGGGGGGGGGGGGGGGGGGGGGGGGGGGTGGTGGGTGCGGCGCGCCGCCGCCCCCCCCGCCCGGCGCGGGGG
>NZ_JASCOS010000174.1:0-5227 GCF_029959705.1 Stenotrophomonas sp. PS02297
GGATGTTGGTCTGGAAGGCGATGCCGTCGATGACGCTGATGATGTCGGCGATCTTCTTCGACGAGGCCTCGATGGCCGACATGGTGGTGACCACCTGGCTGACCACCTGTCCGCCCTGCGAGGCGACACCGGCCGCACCTTGCGCCAGCTGGTTGGCCTGGCGGGCGTGCTCGGCGTTCTGGCGCACGGTGGAGGTCAGTTCCTCCATCGAGGCGGCGGTCTCCTCCAGGTTGGCCGCCTGCTGCTCGGTGCGGCGCGACAGGTCGTTGTTGCCGGTGGCGATTTCCGCCGCCGCGCGGTGGATGCTGGATGCCGCGGTCTGGATGCGGTCGATGATGCCGGTGAGCTGGATGACGGTGGCGTTGGCGTCGTCGCGCATGTCGGCGAATGTACCGCGGTAGTCGCCCTCCATCTGCACGGTGAGGTCGCCCTGCGAGAGCGCGCGCAGCACGCCGGAAACCTGCTCGACGCTGGTGCCGATGGCCGCCAGCAGGCCGTTGAGCTGCTCGGAGACCTGCAACAGGAAACCGCTCTTGTCTTCCAGCCGGATGCGGCCGGACAGATCGCCGCGCGAGGCGGCGACGATGATGTCGCTGACTTCCTTCTCCACCTGCACCTCGAGGGTGCGGTCGTCCCACTCGACCACATAGCCGATGCGCTTGCCGTCGGCGTCGGCGACCGGGTTGATGATCTGGCGCATCACGTGGCCGCCGACGCTGAGCTGCGCGCGGTGGGTGCCGCGCAGGTCGCCCAGCAGTTTGCGCTGATGCGGCGGATGCTTGTGGAAGATGTCGATGTTGCTGCCGATCAGCGTCTGCATGTCGAAGTTCGGCAGATCGCGGCGCATGTCCTGCTCGGCCTTGCCCAGCATCTCCATCAACGGGCGGTTGGCGTAGATGATGTTGAGGTCGGCGTCGGCGATCATCACGCTGGTGGTGACATCGTCCAGCGCGGTGCGGATGCGCAGGTCCTCGGCGGCGCGCGTGCGGTCCTCTCCGGCGCGGGTGCGGAGCTGGCCGACCATCTCGCCGATGGCGGCATACATCTGTCCGATCTCGTCGCGCGAATGGTGCTCCACGCGCACGTCCAGGTCGCCGTGCGAGACCGCCTGGATCGCGTCCAGCGCCCCGGAGAGCGGGCGCAGGATGGAGCGGGCGATCAGCCAGCACGGCAGCAGCGCCGACAGCAGTACCAGCACGCCGGCCAGTACCAGCACCTTGCTGAAGCTCCAGGCGCGCGCGGCGATGTCGTCGGTGTATTCGCCGCTGCCTATGATCCAGCCCCAGCGCTTGTGCAGGCCGACGTAGGAAATTTTCTGCACCGCCCCGTCGACGCCGGGCTTGGGCCAGGTGTAGTCGAGGAAGCCGCCACCCTCCTGCTGCCCGAGCCTGGCCATCTCGACGAAGATCTTCTTGCCGTCGGCGCTGGTGGTGTCGCTGAGGTCCTTGCCGTTCAACGCGGTCTGGTAGGGATGCATCAGCATGGTGGGATGTCCGTCGTTCACCCACAGGTAGTCGCTGCCGTTGGCGCTGCGCAGCGATTCGATGGCCGCCAGCGCCTGCCGGCGCGCGTCCTCATCGCTCAGCTCGCCGGCGGCGGCGCGGTCGGCGTAGCGGTTGGCCAGCGCCAACGCCGCTTCCACGCGGGTATGCAGGGCGTCGCGTTCGTTCTGGAGCAGTTCGGCGTGGTTGCGCCGGGCGGCGACCAGGCACAAGGCGACGATGCCGGCCGCCAGGATGGCGAGCATCAACACGAATTTCCGGCGCAGCGGCAGGTCGCTGAAGAAGCGCAGGGCTGAGTGGGTGTTCATACGGTTGGTTCCTTTTCCGTCACCATGCATGGAAGGGGTGGCCCTGCGTCCTCGGACCACGAAACGGCCAGTTGCCTTCCCGCGTTATCGGCGCTGCTTCGCGCGGCTTCAGCATCCGCGGCTGCGGCATGCCATTGCGTGACGTGACGCCGGATTGGAGCTGGACCGGCATCACGGAACAGGCGTTTCGGAATGGCGGGTCTCCGGCGACACCTCCGGTCCGTGCCGCCGGAACATCCACCGACGGATCCTGCCTGCCAGGATCTGCCGGTACCGGATCAGAACTCCTGCCAGTCGCCGCCGTCGGCCAGCGCCGCATCGACCTTGCGCGGGGCCACAGGCGCCGGGCGCCGCGGAGCGGCGGGAGACCGGACTGCCGGCTGCGAGGTGGCCGGAGCCCGGGTAGGGGAGGCCGCAGCTGCCGCGTCGTCGATGCGGAACAGCGCGACCGCCGCCGCCAGGTGGCTGGCCTGCTCCTCCATCGAACGCGCCGCGGCGGTGGCTTCCTCCACCAGCGCAGCGTTCTGCTGGGTGGTCTCGTCCATCTGCATCACGGTCTGGTTGACCTGCTCGATGCCGGCGCTCTGTTCCTGCGAGGCAGCCGAGATCTCGGCCATGATGTCGGTCACGCGCTGCACCGAGCTGACGATCTCGCCCATGGTGGTGCCGGCCTGGTGGACCAGTTGCGAACCTTCGGACACCTTGTCGACCGAGGTCTCGATCAGGCCCTTGATCTCCTTGGCGGCGCCGGCCGAGCGCTGGGCGAGGGTGCGCACCTCGCTGGCGACCACGGCGAAGCCGCGGCCCTGCTCGCCGGCGCGCGCGGCTTCCACCGCGGCGTTCAGGGCCAGGATGTTGGTCTGGAAGGCGATGCCGTCGATGACGCTGATGATGTCGGCGATCTTCTTCGACGAGGCCTCGATGTCGGCCATGGTGGTGACCACCTGGCTGACCACCTGTCCGCCCTGCGAGGCGACGCCGGCCGCGCCCTGCGCCAGCTGGTTGGCCTGGCGGGCGTGTTCGGCGTTCTGGCGCACGGTGGAGGTCAGTTCCTCCATCGAGGCGGCGGTTTCTTCCAGGTTGGCGGCCTGCTGTTCGGTGCGGCGCGACAGGTCGTTGTTGCCGGTGGCGATTTCCGAGGCGGCCAGGTTGATGCTGCCGGCCGCCTGCTGGATGCGGCCGACGATGGAGGTCAGCTGCGCCACGGTGGCGTTGGCGTCGTCGCGCATCCTGGCGAACACGCCGTGGAAATCGCCGTGCATGCGCGCGGTGAGATCGCCGCGGGCAATGGCCTGCAGCAGGGTGGAGACTTCGGACAGGTTGCCGTCGGTGGTTTCCATCAGGCGATTGAGCCCCGCCACCATGTCGCCGAAGTCGTGCTCGAAGCGGTCCTCGTCGCCGCGCAGGCTGAAATCGCCCGCCGCCGCGGCACCGGCCAGGCGCTTGATCTCGGCATTGATCGCCGACAGGCTGGCCTTGGTTTCGTCCATCGCCTGGGTGATGGCGGCCTTCTCGCCGGGCAGGCGGTCCATGTCCACCGACAGGTCGCCGCGCGCATAGCGCTGCATCACTTCGACGATCCGCTGCGTCACATCCAGATGGCTGGAGACCAACTGGTTGGTGCCGGCCACCATCACCCCGTAATCGCCGGGGAAGCGGGAAGAGTCGATGCGGTGGCTGATGCTGCCCTCGTCATGGCGAAGCGCCATCTCGCTCTGGGCGTGGATGACCGCCTTGATCTGTTCGCGCATGTGCGACTGCGCGCGCAGCAACTGGCCCAGCTCGTCGTTCCGGCGCTCGGGGATGGCGGTGTCCAGCCGGCCCTGGGCGACATCGCCGGAAACGCGCACGGCGTCGGCCAGCGGACGCAGCACCATCGCGCGCAGCAGCAGCCACAGGCCGGCGCAGAGCGAGGCGGCGGCGAGCAGGCCGACCAGCGCCACCAGCCCGAGCAGTGAGCGTGCCTGCGCGGTGAGCAGGTCGCGCGGCACCATCACCCCCAGCGCGAAACGGCGGTCGCTCTTGCCAATGCGCAGCGGCGCATAGACTTCGACCATGCCGCCGGCGTCGGCCCTGAAGTCGGTATAGAGCTTGTCCTCGGCGACGGCGGCCAGGATCGCCCTGGTGGTGTCGTCCTCGCGCGTCTTGCCGACATTGGCCGCATCCGGCGAGGCCACGACCATGCCCATGGGCGACAGCAGCTCGGCGCGGCCTTCGCCCATCGGGCGCAGCTGGGCGATGCGCTCCTGCAGGGCCGAAAGCTCGAAGTCGGAGGTGACCACACCCAGTACCTTGTCGCCGTCCATGATCGGAATGGCGATGGTGGTCAGCATCAGGGTCTTGCCCCCGACCTCGTAGGGATACGGCTCGATGATGACCGGCTTCTTCAGTGTCCTGGGGGTGACGTACCAGGCGCCGAGCTTGGGATCTTCATAGTCGCGCAACGGCTCGGTCACCAGTTCGCCGCCGACCCGCGCCCAGTAGCTCATGGCACGTCCACTGGCGTCGTGCTCGGGGGCATCGATGAACTGCGCGTCCTTGCCGTCGAATGCATCCGGTTCCCACAGGACGCACATGCCGGCGCGTTCGGGGTGCAGTTCCAGCTGCTGCCTGAAAGTCTGCGAGACGGTGGCGCGGCTGATCTGCCCGCGCTGGGTGACCAGGCTCTCGGCCAGGGTCTGCACCGTATCGTAGGTCTGGCTCATCTCGGCGGCCAGGTTCTGGGCCTCGAGGCGCGCCAGGTTTTCCAGCGTGGCCTGCGAGGAGACCAGCAGGGCGCGGCTGCTTTTCCAGTAGCTGATGGCGGCGGTGAGGCCGAAGGCGGCCAGGGCGATCAGGGCGATGCCCAGCATCAGGCGGGTGGCGACGCTGCTCTTGCGTTCGCCGGACGAGGAACGGTGTGACGAAGCGGACATGGATGGACCGATGAGGACGGAATCCCCAGCTTCATCGGTCCGTTGCGGCAGTTCTTGAGGGCTTGCCCTACCGTCTGTCGGGAAGTTCCTGTCAGGCCACCGGTCCCGACCGGGACCGGTGGCGGTTTTTCACGCGATCGCGTTCAGAACTCCTGCCAGTCGCCGGCATCGGCGACCATCGTCGGTTCGATCGGGCGCGGGGCCGGCGCCAGCTTCGGAGCCGGAGTGCGGGCAACGGCGACAGGGCGGGGAAGGGAGCGGCCGGCCGCCCGGCTGTGGGCACCGGCATCGCCGGCTCCCGTGCGGAATACCGATACCGCCTCGGCCAGCTGGGTGGCCTGTTCCTCCATCGAACGCGCGGCGGCGGTGGCTTCTTCCACCAGCGCGGCGTTCTGCTGGGTGGCTTCGTCCATCTGCACCACGGTCTGGTTGACCTGTTCGATGCCGGCGCTCTGTTCCTGCGAGGCAGCCGAGATCTCGGCCATGATGTCGGTCACCCGCT
>NZ_JASCOS010000175.1:0-5157 GCF_029959705.1 Stenotrophomonas sp. PS02297
CCCCGGGGGCGCGGGGGCGCGGCCCGGGTGGGCCCCGCCCGGCACCGCGGGGCCCACGAAAGCGTTTCCTCCGCGTTGTCGGCAGGCCGCGCGCCGGTCCTGCCTCGATCCACGCACCACACCGTTGTGCAAGCGAGGCGTTGATGAAAATGTCCACCAAGCTGTTGCTCCCGGCCGCGCTGCTGGCCCTGCTCACCGCCTGCGGCCACACGCCCCCGCGCAACCCGATGGCGACCTGGGTGCCTTCACCCAACCAGGACGTGCGCCGGCCCAACCTGATCGTCATCCACTTCACCGAGCAGCATTCGGTGCAACAGAGCCTGGACACACTGCGCAGCCGCAACAGCGGCGGCCCGGTCAGCGCGCACTACCTGATCGGTGCCGACGGCAGGAATTACCAGCTGGTCAGCGACGAGCGCCGCGCCTGGCATGCCGGCTCCGGCAGCTGGGGATCGTTCACCGACCTCAATTCCGCTTCCATCGGCATCGAACTGGACAACGACGGCAAGTCGCCGTTCGCCGAGGCGCAGATCCAGAGCCTGCTGGTGCTGCTGGAAGACCTGTGCACGCGCCTGCGCATCCCGCGCGCCCAGATCATCGGCCACCAGGACCTGGCGCCGACGCGCAAGCCCGATCCGGGCCCGCTGTTCCCGTGGAAGCGCCTGGCCGAGGCCGGCTTCGGCCGCTGGCCGGCCGCCGACGCGCCGCCGGCGCCGGACGGATTCGATCCGTGGACCGCGCTGCGCCTGATCGGCTATCCGCTGGACGACCGCGCCGCCACGGTGCGCGCCTTCCGCAACCATTTCCGCGGCCAGGGCGGCAGCGAACTGGACGCCGAGGACCTGCGCATCCTGCATGCGCTGGCCTCGCGCGATCCCGCTGCTTCCACCGCGAACCAATGAGGCCGGCCGCATGACCCGACCGAACCGCGCACTCCCCCCCCGTACCGGACGCATCGCCATGACGTTCGCCCTGAGCCTGGCGGCGATCAGCCCGGCCGCTCTCGCCGCCGATGCCGGCGACCGGCTGGGCCTGCCGCCGTCGCCGGCATCGACCGAGTTCGTGCAGCAGCGCACCCAGTTCCAGCTGCACACGCTGCTGACCGAGCAGCGCCACCCCAAGACCTGGAACCTGAGCGAAGCGGCGGCGACCGATCCGGCGCAGGCGCTGTCGCAGCTGTTCTCGGTGGACGAGGACGTGGCCCGCGCCTTCGCCGCGCTGGCCGACGATCCGCAGCGCATGGCGAAACTGCACGCGGCATCAGGCGCGGTGCAGCGCGCGCTGCGCGACGGCCATCGCATCTATTTCTACGGCACCGGCTCCACCGGACGCCTCGCCGAGACGCTGGAAAGCGGCATATGGCGCCCGTTCTGGAACCGCATGCAGGCCGATCCGGCGTGGCCGCGCATCGCCGCCAGGCTGCCGGCCAACCTCGGCGAGCGCGTACGCGGCGAGATCACCGGCGGCGACCGCGCGCTGATCAGTTCGCTGGAAGGCTTCGAGGACCTGCAGCTGATCGGCGCGCTGCAGATGCGCGACGACGGCATCGGCGTCGACGATGTGGTGTTCGCGGTGACCGAAGGCGGCGAGACCTCGGCGGTGATCGGTACCGCGCTGGCCGCCGCCGAGGAGCGCGGCCAGGGCACCGACCGCGTCTGGTTCGTCTACAACAACCCGGACGAGGTGCTGCGCCCGTTCGAGCGCAGCCGGCGCGTGCTCGACGACGCGCGCATCCACAAGATCGCGCTGCCGACCGGTCCGCAGGCGATCACCGGCTCCACCCGCATGCAGGCCACCACCACCAGCCTGTACGCGCTGGGGCTGGTGCTGGAGGACGCCCTGCGCGCGCTGCTGCTGCCGCACCTGCCGGCGGCCGACGCGCAGCGCCTGGGGCTGGACGCGAAGGACAGCATCGAAAGCCGCCTGCGCGGCTTCGCCGGACTGCAGCGCAGCGTGGCCGCCAGCGCGCCGCAGCTGGCGCCATGGACCGTGCGCGAAGCGCAGGCCTATACCGACGGCCGCCACGCCACCTACCTGGCCGGCGAAACGCTGATGCCGGTGTTCGTGGACGTGACCGAGCGCGCGCCGACCTTCCGGTTGGCGCCACTGGACCGCACCGACACCGCGCCGCCGGCGTCGTGGATCCGAGTGTGGGCGCCGGTGGCGACGCCGCAGGCCGCGTGGGACGCCCTGCTGCACCGCCCGTTCCACGGGCTGGATGCAACGCAGTACCGCCCGCAGTTCGAGCAGAAGGTGGACGACCCGGCGCTGCGCGGCACCGCGCTGCGCAGCCTGGAGCGCGCCGGCGCCGAGCAGCAGGCCCTGTACGACCTGTCCTGGTCGCCGGCCAACCGCGAGCGCCTGCCGCCGCAACCGGGCGACCTGGGCGTGCTGCTGCGTTATGCCGGCGAACCGGTGGACGCGCTCGCGCGGCAGTGGTGGCAGGCGTTCGGCGATGCCGGTGCTGGCCGGCTCACCGTCACCGTGGGGCATGGCGCGGCTTCGGGCGATGCCTTGAAGGGCCTGGACGGCGCGGCGCAGGGCATCGCGCTGGACCTGCCACAGCGGCGCGACCCGCTCGGCCTTGACCGCACGCTGGCGTTGAAGATGCTGCTCAACGCGCATTCGACCGCGGTGATGGCGCGGCTCGGGCGCACGGTCGGCAACACCATGACCGCGGTGCAGCCGGGCAATCTCAAGCTGATCGGCCGCGCCACCTACCTGATCCAGTCGCACGTCAACGCCGTGCTTGATGGCAAGCTCTGGAGTGCCCGGCACGGCGCCACCGCGCCGCTGAGCTATGCCGAGGCCAACGCCGTGCTGTACGAGGCGATCGAGCAGCGCGCGCGCCTGCCCGAGGCGGCGCAGCTGCCCGAGGTGGAACTGGCGATCGTCGCCGTGCTCGAGCGCCTGGACAGCGGCAAGCCGCTGGACTGGGCCGGTGCCGCACGGCAACTGCGCGACAAGGGCCTCAACGGTTATCTGCGCGAGCGGAATTGACCGGCGAGGCCACGCGGAGCGAGGCGGGTCGCGACCGGGTACTGATGCGGATTCCTCGGCTTGTGCGTGGATCCGGGCATCGGCAACCCCGGCCGCGACTTCTCGCCCCTGGCCATCCAGCGCTGCCCCGGCAAGCGAGTCCACAGGAGATCTCCATGCATCCCCGAGCCCATGCACTGCTTCTGCTGCTGGCCTGCGCAAGCGCGCAGGCGGCACCGGCGGTATCACCGGCCACCACGCCGGCACAGGCCGGCATGCTCGATGTCGCCACGCTGGCACCGGGCTTCTCGCTGGACATGCGCTATGCCGGCAGCGACAACTTCACCGGCCGCCCGGTACCCGGCTACGACGCGCCGCGCTGCTACCTGCTCGAACCCGTCGCGCAGGCGCTGGCGCGCGTGCAGCGCACGCTGCAGGCGCAGGGCCGCGCATTGCGCCTGTACGACTGCTATCGCCCGGTGCGGTCGGTGCAGTCGTTCGTCGCCTGGGCGCACGATCCGGCCGACCAGCAGGCCAAGCCCCGCTACTACCCGAACATCGACAAGAGTCGTTTGCTGGACGGCTATATCGCCGAGCACTCCGGCCACAGCCGCGGCGCCACCGTCGACCTGGGCCTGCTCGACTGCCGTGAGGACGGCTGCGTGGAAGTGGACATGGGCACCGGCTTCGACCGCTTCGATCCGCTGGCCCATACCGACAGCCCGGACATCACCCCGCAGCAGCGCCGCAACCGCCAGCTGCTGCTGGACGCGATGCGCGCCGAGGGCTTTGCCAACTATCCGATGGAATGGTGGCACTACACCTTCCGGCCCGAGCCGACGCCCGATACCGCCTACGATTTCCCGGTACGGTAGCGCCCGGCCAGGCGTCACGCCTCCTGTAGAGCGGGGCAACGCCCGGCTGGGGCTTCACCGGGAAGGTCCCGCCGGGTGTTGTCCAGCACCGCAGCGCCACGGCGATCCATCCGCCTTGTAGAGCGGGGCAACGCCCCGCCGAGGCATTCCGGCAATACCCGCCCGGCGCCGCAGGATCTTCAACGCCCGGTCGCGGCCCGCGCGTTCCTGCAGACATCGCGCAGCCGGCTACACTGCGGCTCCCTGTGACCGCGACCCACACCGATGAACCTGGAACTGCACTACGGCCTGCCGGGCTCGCTCGAAGCCGCGCTGATCGCGCTGGCGATCGGCTTCGTGGTGTTCTTCCTGTGGTGGCAGGTCTGTCGCCGTGCCGGCCTGTCGCAAGGGCACGCGATCGCGTGGGCCAGCCTGGCCGCGGTCGCCATCGGCGCCGGCGTGGACTGCTGGAACCTGTTCTACCTGGGCATGGTGCAGCTGGAGTCGCCGCTCTATGCGCGGCTGGCGCTGGCCGGCATCCACGATCCGGACCAGCTGGGTACGCGCGTGGTGCTGGAAGTGGCCGGGGCGCTGGTCGGCGTTGGGCTGGGATGGCGGGCGTTCAGTCCGCACGCCGCGTCGGAAGACGACAAACCCAGGGGGTAATCGTGCCCGGACAGGCCTGCGCGTACCGTGGATGGAACGCCCGAATGCGCGCCTTACCTGCGGCTCACGGCGCGCTAACCAGGGCGGTAGCCGCTTGTCGGCGTGCGTTGGTTAACAGCATGTTTTCCGCGCTTCCGCAGGGTGCATGCGATTCAGGACGGGCCTGCAAGGGTGGCGGCGTGCGGAATCACCGCGCTTTCCAGACCGCAGGAGGAAACACCCGATGACCGTTCGCAACCGCAATCCGCTGTTCGCCCTCGTCGCCGCCGTCGGTGCCGCACTGGCCCTTCCGGCCATGGCCCAGGACACCCGGGCCGAGCAGGAGCGCCAGGCGCAGGAACAGGCGGCGCAGGCACGGCAGGACACCGCCGCCGACGCATCGGCCAGTGGCAACGACCAGTCGTGGGCCAGCCTCGATGCCGACGGCGATGGCAGCATCAGCCGCACCGAGGCGCAGGCCCATGCCGGGCTGGCGCGGATCTTCGATGCCGCCGATGCCGACAAGGACGGCAAGCTGACTCCGGATGAATACCGGGCCTATACCGCCTCGCAGCAGAAGTAACGCACCGGCGGCGACGCCGCCATGCACCGGAAGAGCGGCCCGGAGGCCGCTCTTCCATTTCAGCCCCCCCACGCGGTTTGTAAACAGTGGGGCAGT
>NZ_JASCOS010000176.1:0-5130 GCF_029959705.1 Stenotrophomonas sp. PS02297
CCGCCCCGATCCCGGGGGGAGGCGCCCGGGGCCGGGCGGCCCTGCAAAACACACCGGCGCCCCGGTAGCCGGGGCGCCGTGGGGGCGGAGATCAGAACGCGATGTTGTGCGAGAGCGAGATCACCCGTCCGCGACCGGCCATCCAGTCGTCGTTGGCGTTGCTGGCCTCGGAGGTGGTCAGGATGTACTGCTTGTTCAGCAGGTTCTCCAGGCCGAGGGTCAGCTTGCCGAAGCGGCCGGTGTCGTAGTTCACGCTCAGGTCCAGCAGGGTGCGGCCGGAGGTGTGCTCGGCGCCGCTGCGGCCCTGGTTGATGGTGCGCGCGAGCAGGGTGGTCGCGCCCAGGTTCAGGTCGGCCTGCGGGGCGAAGCGCCAGAACAGGTTCATGCCGATCTTGTCCGGGCTGACGTCGTTGGCGCCCATGCGCTTGTCCAGCGGCCCGTTCTTGGTGAACCAGGTCTTGCCGACGATGTGCGAGTACAGCGCGCTGAGCTTGAGGTCGTCGCTGAAATCGTAGCTGCCGGTCAGTTCGATGCCGTTGATGCGCACCGGGCCGCGGTTCATGACGAAATCGCCGGTGACCGGGTCGGTGCTCAGCGAGACGCCGAGTTCGGAATAGCTGCGGTAGTACGAGGCGCTGGCCGAGGCGTTGCCGCCGCGCCAGTTGAAGCCGATTTCCTTGTTCTCCACGATGATCGGCTGCAGGTCGAGGATGCCGTCGACCTTGTACCCGGGCTTGTTGATGTTGCGCAGCGGGATGCCGACGTTGGGCAGGCTGAAGCCTTCCGAGTACGAGGCATAGGCCGACAGGGCGTCGGTGAAGCGGTAGACCAGGCCGGCGTTGGGCAGGGTCTGGCGGTACTTCAGGGTGCCGCCTTCGACGAACACGCGGTTGTTGTAATAGGTGGTGGTGTAGCTGTCGACATGCAGCTCGCCGCTCTCGCGGCGCACGCCGCCGCTCAGGGTGAGGTCGCCGATGTCCCAGCTCAGCTGCGTGTACGGCGCGCTGGAGCTGTACTCCATCGGCGGCACCCACACGCGGTTGGTCAGGGCCAGGCGCTGGTCGGTGGTGTCCTTCACCTGGTCCACGCCCACGCGCAGTTCCAGGCCGTCCACGTTGAACAGGCCGCCGCGGGTCCATGAGGTGCGGAAGCCCTTCTTGTCCGAATTGACTTCGGACTGGTCGATCAGCGTGCCCAGCGGCGCGAGCAGCGGATCCTGGCGGTCCTTGCCGTCCTCGGCGGGGTAACGCATGTGCTGGTCGGCGCGGTACGCATCGGCCAGCAGGGTGCCGCCGAAGAAGTCCGAGTGGCTGTAGGACAGCGCCAGCTGGTTGAAGTCGTTGAACTCGGTCTTGGCGCCGAGCGGCGTGCCGTGCACCGAGGTCGAGGTGACATTGTTGGCGCGGTCGCCGATCACGCCGGTGTAGTTGCCCTTGCCGGTCAGGTTGAAGCGGCTGACCGACACCTGCAGGCGCTGCATGTCCGCTTCGCCGAAGTTGGTGCCCAGCTTGAGGAACAGGTTCTTCGCTTCGGAGTCGTTGATCGTGCCCGAGCCGCGCATGCCGATCTTGCGGCCCTTGCCGTCGTAGGCCATGCCGCGGTCGACGAAGGAGGTGGCCAGCAGCAGGTCGTAGGCGTCTTCCTTGTGGCCGAAGGTCACGCCGACCTTCCAGCCGTCGCTGTCGTCGCGGCCCTGGGTGCTCCAGCGGGTGTTGACGCTGGTGTGGCTGCCTTCTTCCGGCGTTTTGGAGATGTAGTTGATGATGCCGCCGGCCGCGCCGACGCCTTCGGCCGCGGACGGGCCGTTGACCACTTCGATGCGGCCGATCACACCCAGGTCGGTGAAGCTGCCGGCGCGGTTGGTCTCGCGCAGCGGCGAGGTCTGCGGGATGCCGTCGAACAGGCGCAGCGCGATGCGCCCGCGCAGGGTCTCGCCGGAGTTGGTCAGCGCCTGGGTCGATTCGGAATAGCCCGGGATGGTGCGCGAGAGCACCGCGGTGGCGTCTTCGGTCAGGCTCAGCGAGTTCTGCACTTCCTGCAGGCTGACGATGCTGACCGCGCCGGGAATGCGGTCCACGGCCTTGGGCGCGCGGGTACCGGTGACGATCACGTTGTCCAGGTTGATCGCGTCCTGGTGGGCCGCGTGGGTGTTTGCGTCCTGCGCGGCCGCCGAGGCGGCGACCGTGGCGAGCACGAGGCCGACGGCCATCGACAGGTGCGTCCTGGCCGCTGCGCCGCTGCGTGCGCTGATTGGATTGGTCATGGTTCTCTCTCCCCCCGAGTGGATTGCGGCGTCGACGACCGGGGAGCCGCGCGTGCCGGGAAACAGCTCCGGGCTCGCGCCCGCCGTACCGGCGTGGATGGCGACTCTCTATGGAGTCTGGCCACGCGTTGGCCGGTCATGGGCGAAGACTAGGTGCGGCTTCATGACGATAGAAGCGCGGATTCGTATGTTCATTGCCTAGTGTTTGTTGCCGATCGCAGGCAGGGCGATCGGCCGCCGGCGCCTCTCAGGCGCGGCCGGGCAGCAGCGCCGCGCGGCTTTCTTCCAGCAGTGCGTTGACCTGGCGGATGCGTACGGAAGAACGCGACCAGACCATGCCGATGCGGCGCGGCTCGCAGGGTTCGGGCAGGGGAAGGCGCGCCACCGCCAGGCCTTCGGGCCATGGACGTGCCCAGTCCGGCACCAGCGACACGCCCAGACCGCGGTCCACCATCACCGCGATGGCGTTGAGCGCGTTGAGCTCGAAACGCTCGCGCGGGACGATGCCGACGCGGCGCAGGTATTCGTCGGCCTGGCGTCCGCCCCATTCGTGGCGGTCGTAGCGGATCAGCGGTTCGTCGCGCAGCAGCTCGTGCGGGTCGCGCCCGGCCAGCCGCGCCGGCGCCAGCACCACCATCGGTTCCTCGCGCAGCAGCTGCCAGTCGCAGGTCTTGGGCAGCGAGAACGGCGCCTGCAGCACCATCGCCGCGTCCAGGTCGCCGGCTTCCACCGCGCCGTAGAGATCGGCCGAGTAGCCGGGACGGATGAACACGTTGATCTCGGGGAACTTGGCCACCATCCGCGCCAGGATGTCCGGCACCAGCCCGGCCAGCGCGGTCGGGCACGCGCCCAGCCGCAGTTCGCCGGCCATGCCGCTCTCGTTGGCCACGCTGCGCAGATCGGACACGTCGCGCAGCAGGTCGCGCGCGCGCTGCAGGATGCGCGCGCCCTCGGCGGTGACGCTGACCGTGCGTCCGGCGCGCGCGATCAGCGGCGCGCCGAGCTCGCGCTCCAGCGTGCGAATCTGCTGGGCGACCGCGGCCGGGGTGATGTGCAGCGAGCGCGCCGCCGCGGCCATCGAACCGCGGTCGACCACGGTGACGAACGTGTTGAGGAACTGGGTTTCCACGGCTATGCCCTCTGGGTCCGGGGCAAACCTACAGGAGGGCATGGCACGCGGCATCCGACCAACGTCATGGTCGCGCGCGCGCCGTTCATGTGGCGTCCTGCCGGTAGATGGTCAGGCCCTTGAGCGAGCGCGCCGGCGCCGGGAAACACAGGCTGGCCAGGTAGCCGATCACGATGCACAGCAGGATCGAGATGCCCAGGTAGAAATACGGGTGCACCAGCTTGAACGACCAGGCCAGCAGGGTCAGCGCGATGCTGCCGGCGATGCCGATGGCCACGCCCGGCGAGTTGGCGCGGCGGGTGAACATGCCCAGCGTGTAGGCGCCGGCGAAACCGCCGCCGAGCAGGCCGGCCAGTTCGATGGAGACGTCGAACAGCGAGTGGATGTCGTAGCGCGAAAGCACCAGCGCCAGGCCCATGCCGGCCAGGCCGACGACCACGGTCATGATCTCGGCGAAGCGCACGCTGCCGCGCTCGCTCGGGTTCTTCGCCAGCTTGTCGTAGAAGTCCACCGACAGCAGGGTCGCCACGCTGTTGATGATGCTCGACAGCGTGGACATGGCCGCGGCGAAGATGCCGGCGATGATCAGCCCGGTCACGCCCGGCGGCAGTTCGGCGGCGATGAACAGCGGGAAGGTCGCGTCGATCGGCAGCAGCGGGTCCAGCCGGCCCGGATTGTGCTTGTAGTACATCCACAGCGCGGTGCCGATGCTGTAGAAGATGAAGCCGCCGGGAATCATGATCGCGGCGAAGATCCAGATCGAGCGCCCGGCCTCCTTGTCCGACTTGGTCGCCAGCGTGCGCTGCATCAGCACCTGGTCCTTGGGGAAGGTGAGCACCACGTCGAACACGACCAGGAAGATGAAGCCCCACACCGTGGCCTTGGTCAGGTCGAAGCTGAAGTCCAGCAGCTTGGTCTTGTGCTCGGCCATCGCCGCTTCGCGGATGCCGTCGAAGTCGGCGCCCAGCGTCCACACGATGAAGCCGATGGCGAAGATCGCCCCGCCCATCTTCACGAACACCTGCACGAAGTCGGTCCACACCACCGCGCGCATGCCGCCCATCACCGTGTAGATGATGGTGAACACGCCCATGATCAGGATGCTCCAGACCACGTCGATGCCGGTGATGGTGGCGATCGCCAGCGCCGGCAGGAACAGGATCACGCTCAGTCGGCTGCCGATCTGCATGGCGATGGCCAGCGCGCTGGCGAGCATGCGGATGGCCGGGTGGAAGCGCGTCTCCAGGTAGGAGAACACGCTCATCAGGTCCAGCCGCCGCAGCAGCGGCACGATCCACACCGCCACGAACATCAGGCCCAGCACCGCGACCAGGTTGTTGGTCAGGTACTGCCAGTTGGTCTCGTAGGCCTTGGCCGGGATGGCGATGAAGCTGATCGAACTGGTGTTGGTGGCGTACAGGCTGATGCCCGCGGCCCAGAACGGGATGCTGCGCCCGCCGACGAAGAATTCCGATTCGGAGGCGGTCTGGTCCTTCAGGTAGAAGTACACGCCGATGCCGATCATGCCGATCAGGTAGACGACGATCACGCTCCAGTCCAGCCAGCCGAGCAGGTGCTTGCCGCCCTGCACTTCGGCGAAATGCACTCCGCCGTCGGCGCTGGTCCAGGCCAGGCCGTTGCCGCGCGCGGCGATGTCCAGCGGCGCCGGCGCGGCCGCGCCGGCCGGCGCGTCGAGCGCGGCCCAGGCGCTGGTGATGGTGTGGAAGGTGCGCAGGCC
>NZ_JASCOS010000177.1:0-5092 GCF_029959705.1 Stenotrophomonas sp. PS02297
TCTCGGGGGCTGGGAGATGTGTAAAAGAGACCGGGGCGCGGGCGGCGCCCACGCCGACCACTTCCAGCCAGACATGATTGACCTTGAGCAGCTGGCCGACCGGGTCGCGGCCCGGAAACAGGCTGGCAGCGGCCTGGTGGCCGAGCACCGCCACCGATGCCAGCGCGGCATCGTCCTCCGCGCTCAACGCGCGTCCCCCGGCGAGCTGCAGGGAAGACAGTTCGAACCAGTCGGGACTCACGCCGCTGGCCTGCGCGTCGCTGCCGGCGTGGTCGCTGAACACCGAGTAGGTGCGGATGCGCTTCTCCGCGGCGAACCGGTCGGCGCCGGGCACCACCTGCAGCGCCGCCTGCGCGTCGGAGACGGTGAGGCCCAGGCTGCGGGCGCGGTTCTCGCGCAGGGTCGCATCGTCCTGCGGCCGTGCTTCGGCGATCAGGTTGCGCAGGCCCAGTCCTTCGACCAGCTTCAACGCTTCGCGGCGGCTGCCTTCGCCGACCGCCTGCATCGCCACGATCGCGCCGACCCCGAAGATCAGCCCGAGCAGGGTCAGCAGGGTACGCAGGCGCCGCCGCCAGAGTTCCTCGACCGCCTCGCGCCACACCTGCGGCAGTTGTGGAAGCCGTGCCTTCATCCTGCGTCCTTGTCCTTGTCCTTGTCCTTGGCTTGGTCGGTTGCCTCGCCGGGCTGAGCATCGTCCGGCTGCGCCGGGCCTCCCGCCGACAGCAGGACCTCCTCGCCCGCGGCCAGGCCCTTGAGCACCCGCGACCGCGCGCTGCCGCGCACGCCCAGCTCGATCTCGCGGCGCACGAAACCACGGCCTTCGCGCACCTTTATCCAGTGCTTGCCGTCCTGCTGCTCGATGGCGACATTGGCCACGCCGATGGCATCGGCCTCGCGCGCCAGCACGATCTTCGCGGTGAAGCGCTGTCCGGGAACGAAGCCATGCCGGGCGATCACCTCCGCAGGCACCGGTGCGCGCACCGACAGGTATTTCACCGGGCTCTCGCGCCCCAGCGTCTTTGCCGCGCTGGCGACCCACGACAAGCGGCTGGTGAAGCGCTGGTCGGGGCGGCCTAGCGGATGCAGCTCGACGCTGTTGCCGGTGGCCACGCCCTGCGCCTCGATCTGCGGCAGGTCGATCTGCACTTCCATCGCCGAGGTATCGGGAAGGCTGCCGAACTCGGTGCCGGCGTACATCGACGCGCCGAGGGCCGGCTTGTCGCCGGACCAGCTGGGCGTCAGCAGCAGCACGCCGTCGTTGGGCGCGCGCAGTTCCAGCGCGTCCAGGTCGGCCTGGCGATCCTTGGCGGTGAGGTCGAAGGTGGCGCGCTGCGCGTCCAGCAACGCCAGTTCGGCGCCGCCGCGGGTGCCGGCCTGGCCGCGGCGCCATTGCAGCGTGTCCTGCTTCTCGCCGAGATAGCGGCTGTCCTCGATCGCGTCGAGCACGTCGTTGCGCGCCAGCGCCGAGAAATCGGCGCCGGCATAGCGCTGGGCGATGCCGAGCTGGACCGCGACCTGCGCCAGGTCCACCGAGACCCGGCCCTGGGTGGCTTCCAGGTCGCCCTCCTTGGACAGGCGCGCCAGCGCGTTGCGCTGCAGGTCAAGCTGGGCCTGGTCCAGCTGCTGCTTGCCGTCGGGCGCGATGAAGCGGGCCAGCAGGTCGCCCTTTTTCACCACGCTGCCTTCGGGCAGCATCCATTCGACCTGGCGCGAGGACCAGTTCCGGCCCGGGACGTTCAGCGGCATCGGCTTGCTCGAACGCAGTTCGCCTTCGCCGTCGATGCTGAGCAGCAGTTCGCCGGCGGATACGATCTCCGATGCCGGCGGCACCGCATCGGCCGCGCAACCGGACAGCGCCAGGGCGAGGGGCAGCAGCAATGGCAGGCGAGGCTTCATGCGCCACGCTCCTTCGCCGGCGGCGCCGCGGTCAGTTCGACCCGGACGGCCTGCCCGGGTCGCAGCTGGGCGGCGGCCCCGTCGAACTGGATCACGATGTCGATCACCGGGATCGGCTGCACCTGCGACTTGCTGCGCACCGCGCGGCCCACGCTGGCGATCCGCCCGTGATGGGCGCTGCCGCCGCCGCCTTCGACCACGATCCGTGCCGGCGTCCCGACCGCCACGCGCAGCAGGTCGCGTTCTGGCAGCTGCGCGCGCACCGCCAGCGCGCTCGCGTCCGGGATCTCGGCCACGGTCTGGCCCAGCCAGACCTGCGAGCCGACGTCGAACTTCTCGCCGTTCCAGCTGCTCTTGTGCGCCATCACGCCATCGCGCGGTGCCAGGACGGTCATCCGCGCCACGGAGGCCTGCAGCCGTTCGACATCGGCCTGCAGCTGGGCGAGCTCGGAATCGACCAGGCGCTGTTCCTGCAGGCGCTGGCCGGCGGCCAGCCGTTCGCGCTCCTGGGCCAGGGCCATGCGCTGTTCGGCCCGGCGCCGTTCCTCGATCAGTTTGTCGTACTGCATGGCGGCGATCAGCTCGCGCGGCTGCTCGGTCTTGCGCTGCGCCTTCTCCAGGGCGGCGCGGGCCTCGGCGGTGGTCAGCCGTTCGGTGCGCTGGCGCTCGGCCAGGTCGAGCAGCAGCTTCTCGCGCTCGCGCTGCTTTTCCTGCAGCTTGCTCTGCTTCTCGCCGAGGTCGCGCAGCAGCTGGCTGCTGTCGAAGGCCAGTACCGGTTGATCCTTGCGGACCGGCGAGCCGTCGGCGGCGAGCTGGGTGATCTTGAACTGCCACATGCGGTCCACCGATGGCGACATCAGCTGCGCCGCGCGCTGCGCGTAGACCTCGCCATCGACGCGCAGCGTGCCGCCGCCGGCGGCCGATGCCGCCAGCGCCAGGGCCGGCAGGAAGCACAGGCACAGGCGTGCATGGCGGATTTTCATCGCGGCGTCCCTTCCTTGCCGGCCGGCGCATCGGCGATCACGCGCACGCTCATGCCCGGCAACAGCGTCAGCTTGCCGGGGTCGAACGCGATGTCGATCGGGAAATACAGCCCATTGCCCCATTCGGGGCGGCGCTCGGGCGCCCCGCCGATGGTGGCGATGCGCCCGGGCACATCGGTGCCGGGCACGGCGTCGAAGCCCAGGCGCACCGCCTGCTCGACCCGCAGCGCCTGGCGGTCTGGCTGCAGCGCCCAGGCGCGCACCGAGAACCGGCTGGGGCTGGCGACCACCTCGCCGGCGCGGCTGCCGGGCATCGTCGAAGAGCCCTCGTCGATGCGGCCGCCGATCCAGTTGTTGTTGAAGCCGTGCACGACGATGCCGTCGCGGTCGGCGCGCACTTCGACGGTACGGACCAGCGCGGCGTGGTAGTCGCGCTGGACTTCCAGCTTGCGGATCTCGAGCCGGTTGTCCTCGCGGCGCCGGCGTACCGCCTCGCGCGCCTCGCCCAGCAGGCGGCGCTGTAGTTCCACCTCGCGCGTGGCGCTGCCGAGTTCGCCCTGGTAGCGGTCGTAATCGAGGTCCGAGACCAGGCCCTTGGGGATCTTCGCGTCGATCTTCGCCGTGGCGAGCTTGGCCTGCGCATCGACCAGCGCCAGTTCGGCATCGACCGCCTTGACCTCCAGCTCGGCGATCTCCTTGTCGCCCTTGGCCGCGGACTGTTCGATCTGCGCCTCGAGATCGGGAATCATCGCCGCCGACTGGCCGGGATCGATGCGCAGGACCACGTCGCCCTTCTTCACCGCCTCGCCTTCGGGCACGAAATAGCGGATCACCACCGGCGAACTGTTCGATTGCGGGGTGAGGATGACCTGGCTGTCGATCGCGCGGACCTCGCCGGTCAGCACCACCCTGGCCGCCGCGGGCAGGGCGGCCGCGATGCACAACGCCGCCACCGCCAGCCGCTCAGTGCAGCGCCGAATCATGCTCGATCCTGCCGTCGTGCAGCCGAACCCGGCGCGGCGCGCGTGCGGCGATGTCGTTGTCGTGGGTCACCAGCACCACGGTCTGGCCGTCGCGGTGCACCTCGTCGATCAGCGCCAGCACGTCGGCCGCGCTGCGCGAATCGAGGTTGCCGGTGGGTTCGTCGGCCAGCAGCAGGGCCGGGCGCAGCAGCAGGGCGCGGGCGATGGCGGCGCGCTGCATCTGTCCGCCGGAAAGCTCGTTGGGCCGGTGATGGCGGCGTTCGGCCAGGCCGACCCGTTCCAGCAGCGCATCGGCGCGCTCGTGCGCTTCGGCCGGCGGCTGGCGGTGGAAGCGCAGCGGCAGCAGCACGTTCTCGCGCACGGTCAGCCGCGGCAGCAGGTGGAAGCTCTGGAAAACGAAGCCGATGCGGCGGTTGCGGATGTCGCTGCTGGCCTCGTCATCGAGCGTGGCGACGTCGCGCTCCTCGATCAGGTAGTGACCGCTGGTCGGGTGGTCGAGGCAACCGAGGATGTTGAGCAGGCTGGACTTGCCCGAGCCGGACTGGCCGGTGATGGCGACGAATTCGCCTGCGCCGATCTTCAAGCTCACGTCGGCCAGCGCCCGCACGGTCTGTCCGCTCATGGCGTAGTGCCGGTGTACGTTGCGCAGTTCTATCACTGTCCGGTCATCCTGACTGCCCCTTTGGTCCTGTACCCGATGCTAGCCGAAGACGCGGCGGCAAGGCCATGGTGGAGCAGCTGGATCGAGATGCGCCGGGATGTTGATGGCCCGGCTTACTTGTCGGCTGGCCACCAGCGCGATCATGCGGAAGTTTTGCTGTTGCTCGTGATCCTGCTCTGTCCTTGCTTCTGCCGCTGTCTGGGTCTTTGCTCTGGAAAGAAACAACAACCAGGGCAGAAACTTGAAAGCAGAGCTTTCGCCCCTGCTTCGCAGGAGCGAGCTACTTTGACCAGCCATTCGGCTGTTGAAAAGGCTCCTCTTTGCTCGTGCAAAGAAAAGATAGCCAAAAGAAGAGCTTTTCAACAGCCGAATGGCTGGTCAAGCACGCCCTGCCTCCGCGCCCGACGCGCTACGCGCGTCGGGTCCACTCCGCCGCCGGGATTTTTCGACGAGACATCCCTGTCTCGTCGAAAAACGACGTGCTCGCCCGCTTCACGGTCGAGTCCGGGGGCGGCCCCCCCCCGCGGGGTGCCCGCCCGGGGCGCCGCGCCATTCATTGCCGATAGCCC
>NZ_JASCOS010000178.1:0-4871 GCF_029959705.1 Stenotrophomonas sp. PS02297
TGGCGCCCCGCGCGAGCCGGACCCACCGCCCCTCCAACCAAACCCGCCGCGTGGGGGCGGCGGCTTGGGTTACTTCACCACCCGGAGGAACGGGCGCTTGCCAGAAGGCTGGGGCGGCTCCGGCGGCGTGCTGGGCGGCGGCGTATCGTCGTCATGCGGCTCGGGGCCGTCGGTGCCCGGGATGTCGTCCGGCAACGCCATGCCCTGCCCGGTCTCGCGCGCATACACCGCCAGTATCGCCGCGATCGGCACGTTCACCGGAAAGCTGACGCCGGAAAAGCGCGCGGTGAAACTCACCGCCTCGTTGTCGATGTGCAGCCGCATCACCGCGCGCTCGGCGATGTTTAGCACGACCCGCTCGTCCTTGACGGCGCTGGCCGGCACCTGCACGCCCGGCACGCCGGCGTCGACCATGATGTGCGGGGTCATCCCGTTGTCGTTGATCCACTCCACCAGTGCCCGCAACAGGTACGGACGATGGCTGCTCATGCGGAAAGATTCTTCACTCATGCGGCAAGTGTACGCGGCATCGATACGCGATCACCGCCCGTGGGCGGTGATCGATAAGTCTGCATACAGCCGGTGCATCAGACCGGCAGTTCGCGCAGCTTCTTCTCCTGGTCGGTGAGGCTGCGGATGAAACCCGGGTTGCGGAAGATGCGGTTGCCGTAATCCTCGATGGCCTTGCCGTCCTTGGGCAGGGAAATGCCCAGGGCATCCAGCCGCCAGATGATCGGCGCCATCGCGCAGTCGGCCAGGCTCATTTCCGGGTTCAGGAAGAACTTGGACGCCTTGAACAAGGGCACCGACTGCGCCACCAGTTCCTTCAGGCGCTTGCGGGCGGCTTCGGCCTGGGTCTTGTTGCCCAACTGGATCGCCTGCACCTGCGGCACCCAGTCGTGCTCGATCCGCAGCATCGCCAGGCGCAACCGCGCCCGCGACAGCGGATCCACCGGCATCAGCGGCGGATGCGGGTAACGCTCGTCCAGATACTCGCTGACCACCGATGCGGCGTAGAGCACCAACTCGCGTTCGACCAGGGTCGGCACCGAGTGGTAGGGATTGAGGTCGATCAGGTCTTCCGGCGGATTCTGCGGATCGACCGGCACCAGATCGTAGGTGACGCCCTTCGCGGCCAGCACCAGCCGTACCCGGTGGCACAGGACATCGTCATTGGCCGAGAACAACGTCAGGGTATTTCGCATGCGCACACTCGCCGCCATCAAGGGCTCTCCAAGGGCCGGAATCCGCCAGCCTTACGGCGCCGCGGGCCCAGCGCCCGCGGTCGCCACCTTCCCGAGTGTGCAGTCAGCCGGCGCCGATGCCAAGTGCCAGCCAACCTTCCGCACCGGCCTGCGGACCCACTCTCACGTCAATGCACGTCCGTCCAGTACTCGTTCTTCAGCAGATAGGCCAGGAAGGAGAGCAGCGCCAGGAACAGCACCACCCACACGCCCATGCTCTGGCGCTTGAGCACGGCCGGTTCGCCGGCGTACTCGAGGAAGTTGGTGATGTCGCGGACGGTCTGGTCGTATTCCTGCGGCTTCACCCGCCCCGGACTGGTAACCACCAGCCGCTCCGGATGCCGTTCGCCGGCCACGTCGGGCTCGCCGAACTCGGCGTGCTGCAGGCCCTGCAGCTCCCACAGCGGATTGGGCATGGAGGCGTTCGGGAACAGCTTGTTGTTCCAGCCCAGCGGCCGCGACTCGTCCAGGTAGAACGACTTGAGGTAGGTGTAGATCCAGTCGCTCTGGCGCACGCGCGAGATCAGGCTCAGGTCCGGCGGCATCTTGCCGAACCACTTGTCGCCCTGCTCCTTGGTCATGGCGACGTGGATCTGCTCACCGAACTTGGCGCCGGTGAAATTCAGGTTGTCCATCACCTGCTGTTCGGTCAGGCCCAGGTCCGCGGCCATGCGCGAGTAACGCAGGTACTTCAGCGAGTGGCAGCCAGAACAGTAGTTCATGTAGGCCTGCGCACCGCGCTGCAGCGACGCCTGGTCGGACAGGTCGTTGCCCGCCTGCTGCAGTGCCCCGCCCGAGGAAGCGAAGGTGGCGGCCGAGAACAGGAGTGCGGCGGTGGCCGTTGCCAGCAAGGCAATCCATTTCTTAGTCATGCGTCGTCACCCGCTCCGGCACCGGCTTGGTCTTGTCCAGCTTGGTCCACACTGGCATGGTCAGGAAGAAGAGGAAGTAATACGCGGTCAGGAAGCGGCCGATGACGGTCTCCACCGGATCGGTACCTGGACCGGCGCCGATCTTGCCCAGCCACACGAAGCTGATGGCGAAGCCGAACAGCAGCAGCTTGGAAAGCAGGCCGCGATAGCGGTAGGACTTGACCTTGGCGCGATCCAGCCACGGCACCGTGAACAGGATCGCGATGGCGCCGAACATCACCAGCACGCCGCTCAGCTTGTGCGGGATGACCCGCAGCATCGCGTAATAGGGCGTGTAGTACCACACCGGCTTGATGTGCTCCGGAGTGACCAGGCGGTTGGCCTCGGTGAAGTTGTCGTGCTCGAGGAACCAGCCGCCGAACGCCGGGGCGAAGAAGATGATGAAGGCGGCGATGACCATCATCGCGAACACGTAGAAGGTGTCCTTCACCGTGTAGTACGGATGGAACGGCACGCCATCGGCCGGCGCGGTCGGCGACCAGCGGTTGCCCTTCGGTCCCTTCTTGATCTCCACGCCGTCGGGGTTGTTGGACCCCACTTCGTGCAGCGCGCCCAGGTGCAGCACGACCAGCAGCAGCAGCACCAGCGGCACCGCGATCACGTGCAGGGCGAAGAAGCGGTTCAAGGTGGCGTCGGACGGCAGGTAGTCGCCCATGATCCACTCGGTCAGGCCGTTGCCGATCACCGGGATGGCGCCGAACAGCGAGATGATGACCTTCGCGCCCCAGAACGACATCTGGCCCCACGGCAGCACGTAGCCCATGAAGGCTTCGGCCATCAGCGCCAGGTAGATCAGCATGCCCAGGATCCACACCAGCTCGCGCGGCTTCTTGTAGGAGCCGTACATCAGGCCGCGGAACATGTGCAGGTAGACGACGATGAAGAACAGCGAGGCGCCGGTGCTGTGCATGTAGCGGATCAGCCAGCCCCACTCCACGTCGCGCATGATGTACTCGACCGAAGCGAAGGCTTCCGCCGCGCTGGTCTTGTAATGCATGGTAAGGAAGATGCCGGTGACGATCTGGTTGACCAGCACCACCATCGACAGCACGCCGAAGATGTACCAGATGTTGAAGTTCTTCGGCGCGTAGTACTCGGACATGTGCTTCCGGTACATCGGCATCAGCGCCGGGGCGCGGTCGTTGACCCAGCCCATCGCGCCATTGGCGAGGCGAACGAGGATGTTGTCAGACATGGTTATGCCGCCCCCTTAGGATCGACACCGATGACGATGGTGTTGTCGTCGGCGTAATAGTGCGGCGGCACGACCAGGTTGGTCGGCGCCGGCACGCCCTGGAACACGCGTCCTGCCATGTCGAAGCGCGACTTGTGGCAGGGGCAGAAATAGCCGCCCTTCCACTCCGGGTCGTAGGGTTCTGGCTTGATCTCGGCGGCCATCTCCGGCGAGCAGCCCAAGTGCGTGCATAGGCCGACCAGCACGGAGATCTCCGGCTTGAGCGAGCGCAGCTCGGGATTGGCCTTGCGCACGTAGTCCGGCTGCTGGTCGGCATTCTCGGACTTGGGATCGCGCAGGCGGCCGTCCAGCGTCGGCAGCGCTTCGAGTACCGCCTTGGAACGCTTGACGATCCAGATCGGCTGGCCTCGCCATTCCAGGATCAGGCGCTGCCCCTCCTGCAGCGCGCTGATGTCGGCATTCACCGGTGCGCCGGCCAGCTGGGCCTTGGCACTGGGATTCCATGACTTGATGAAAGGGACTGCTGCGAAACCCGCCCCGACGGCGCCGACCACGGCGGTGGTCGCTGTCAGGAAGCGCCGGCGTCCGGCATTGACTGGATCGTTTACCCCATCGTTGGCCATCCGGCACTCCGATATTGATGTAGGTGGCTTGCGGCTGCCTGCGACCGGTGGAACCGGACCGCTCAGAATCGAATCTCCCCCGAGTTTAGCTGAACGTTCAGCAGCCGCACAACGCGATGAAACACGAGTCCATGACTTTTGTCACGTGCTCCAGGAATAAAGCGGAAAAGCACTCACTGGCGCGAGCCCAGCTCGCCGCGATAGCGGTCGGCCAACTGCGCCACGCGCTTCACGTAGTACTGGGTTTCGTTGTAGGGCGGCACGCCGCCATGACGATCCACCGCGCCCTCGCCGGCGTTGTAGCCGGCCGCGGCCAGCGTCAGGTCGCCGTTGAAACGGCGCAGCAGCCACGACAGGTAACGCACGCCGCCGCGGATGTTCTGCGAGGCGTCGTAGGCGTCGCTCACGCCGAAGCGGCGCGCGGTGGCCGGCATCAGCTGCATCAACCCCTGCGCGCCGGCGCGGCTCAGGGCGGTGGGATTGAACGCCGATTCGGCATGGATCACCGCGCGCACCACGGCCTCTTCGACCCCGAACTCGCGCGCCGCGGCGGCGATCTCGGAGCTGTAGGCCTGGGTATTGAGCCGCACCGTGCCGAAGTTGACCCCCGGGTTCGCACCGCAGGCATAGCAGCGCTCGATGTAGCTGTAACGGATGGTGCGCACTTCGCCCACGCTGGCGACCTGCGCCGGCCGGGCGCTGGTGTAGTGGCGCACGCCATCCTTCATGTACGTGTAGACCTGCCCGCTCACCACCCGTTGCGCGCGGCTGGTGCCGGCTGCCGCAGGCGCGGCCGCCGCGGCCGGAGCGACGCTGGCCGGAGCCGCGGCCGGGACCGGCGGCGTTGCTGCCGGCGCGACGGCAGCAGGTGCAGGAG
>NZ_JASCOS010000179.1:0-4820 GCF_029959705.1 Stenotrophomonas sp. PS02297
GGCCGGGACCGGCGGCGTTGCTGCCGGCGCGACGGCAGCAGGTGCAGGAGTGGCCGCGATCGCGGTGGTCGGCCGCCGCTCCGCAGGCCGCGCCGGGGCGCCCGGTGCCGGGCGGTAGCTGCCGACCACGCTGCAGCTGGCGCCATGGATGCGCTTGCTGACGTAGTTGGAGACGCCGTCGGCGCCAAGACACTTGTACAGGGTGCCCGCGCTGGCCGGCACAGCCGCCAGCGAGGCGATCAACAACCCTGCGATCCCCAGTCCGGTCTTCATTGCGGGCGGAAGTGTCCCAGTTCCCCGCGTGAATGCCAACTACCGGCCTCCGGCGGGTACGCCCGTGGCGGCAACCCCGGTACAATCCGCCCCCTTGCCGCGGCCCCTGGCCGCCTGCCCGCCCACCCGTCTGGAATAAGCGCCATGCCCGGGACGCCAGCCTCCCCCCTGCCGAACACGGCCGTTTCCGCCGTGCCTTCCGTCGAAATGAATACCCCCGGACTTGTCCCCCTGCCCGGCGCCGGCGGCGCGCGCGGCAAGCCCGGCAATGGCGCGCCGTCGCGTGGAAAGCTCTACATAAAGACCCACGGCTGCCAGATGAACGAGTACGACTCAGCCAAGATGGCCGACGTGCTGGCCGAATACGAAGGGCTGGAGCTGACCGACAACCCCGAGGACGCCGACGTGGTGCTGGTCAACACCTGCTCCATCCGCGAGAAGGCGCAGGAGAAGGTGTTCAGCCAGCTCGGCCGCTGGAAGGAACTCAAGGCCGGCGGCCGCGAGGTCATCATCGGCGTCGGCGGCTGCGTCGCCTCGCAGGAGGGCGAGGCCATCGTCAAGCGCGCGCCCTATGTGGACCTGGTGTTCGGCCCGCAGACCCTGCACCGCCTGCCCGAGCTGATCCGCGCCCGCCGCGAACAGAACAAGCCCCAGGTGGACATCAGCTTCCCGGAGATCGAGAAGTTCGACCGCCTGCCCGAGCCGCGCGCCGAAGGCGCCTCGGCGTTCGTGTCGATCATGGAAGGCTGCTCCAAGTACTGCTCGTTCTGCGTGGTGCCCTACACCCGTGGCACCGAGGTCAGCCGCCCGTTCGAGGACGTGGTGGTCGAATGCGCGCAGCTCGCGGCGCAGGGCGTGCGCGAGATCAACCTGCTGGGGCAGAACGTCAATGCCTACCGTGGCCCATACGGTGATGGCGAACTGGCTGACCTCGGCCTGCTGATCCGCACCATCGCCGAGATCGACGGCGTCGGCCGCATCCGCTTCACCACCTCGCACCCGCTGGAGTTTTCCGACTCGCTGGTGGACGCCTACCGCGACGTGCCCAAGCTGGCCAACTACCTGCACCTGCCGGTGCAGGCGGGCAGCGACCGCGTGCTCAGCGCGATGAAGCGCGGCTACACCGCGCTCGAGTTCAAGGCCAAGATCCGCAAGCTGCGCGCGGTACGCCCGGACATCTCGATCAGCTCGGACTTCATCGTCGGCTTCCCCGGCGAGACCGAGGCCGACTTCGAGAAGACCATGAAGCTGATCGAGGACGTGGGTTTCGACCAGAGCTTCTCCTTCATCTATTCGCGCCGCCCCGGCACGCCGGCCGCCGACCTGGAGGACACCACCAGCGAAGCCGACAAGCACGCCCGCCTGTCGCGCCTGCAGGCGCACATCAACGAGCATGCCGCCGGCATTTCGCGCTCGATGGTCGGCAGCGTGCAGACCGTGCTGGTCGAAGGCCCTTCGCGCAAGGACCCGAACGAACTGACCGGCAAGACCGAGAACATGCGCTCGGTGAACTTCCCAGGTCATCCGCGCCTGGTCGGCCAGTTCGTCGATGTGGTCATCACCGAGGCACTGACCAATTCGCTGCGCGGACGCATCGCGACGCGGGACTAGGCCGCGCCCCGCCATCATGCAAGGCCCGCCCCGGCGGGCCTTTTTGCTGGCCAATTCCCGACCAGCCGCCGCAGCCCCTTGCACCACAAGGGATGCAGCGGCTTATCCACATGCCAGCGGATGAATCATCCACAGCCACTGTGGACAAGCCGGCACCGCCTGGACAAATCTTCACCACGCCCCCGGAAGCCTTGCCGCATGGAGCGTGCGCGCGTTTATCCACAGCTTCGTCGCGCACGCATCCACACCCGGTGTGGAAAACCCTGCGCTGCGCGATCAATCCAGCCGCTTGCGGAAACGCAGGATCGCGCCGGCCATCATTACCGCGCTGAAAGCCAGCAGCGCCAGCACGTCCGGCCACAGCTCCCACAGGCTGGCGCCGCGCAGCATCACCCCGCGGATCAGTCGCAGGAAATGCGTCAGCGGCAGCAGCTCGGCAAACCATTGCACCGATCGCGGCATGCCGGCGAACGGGAACATGAAGCCGGACAGCAGGATCGAGGGCAGGAACAGGAAGAAGGTCATCTGCATCGCCTGGAACTGCGACTGCGCGCGGGTGGAGATCAGCAGGCCCAGCGCCAGGTTGGCGACGATCAGCAGCCCGGCGGCGATGAACACATCCAGCAGGCTGCCGCCCATCGGCACATGGAACAGCCAGGCGCCCAGCGCCAGCACCATGCCGGTCTGCAGCAGGCCGACGGCCACGTAGGGAACGACCTTGCCGACCATCAGTTCGGCGCTGGTCAACGGCGTGGCGATCAGCAGCTCCATGTTGCCGCGTTCGCGTTCGCGCACGATCGCCACCGCGGTGAACAGCACCATCGTCATGGTCAGGATCACGCCCACCAGCCCTGGCACGATGTTGGTCGCCGAACTGCGCTGCGGGTTGTAGAAACTGACCACGCTGATCGCGCCGGTCGCCAGCGGGCTGAAGCCCGCGCTGTCCAGCGGCATGCGCGCCAGCTGCGCCGCCGCGCTCTGCACCGCGTTGTCGCTGCCGTCGACCAGGATCTGCAGGGCTTCGCGGCCTTCCGCGCGGCGCCGCTCGTAGTCGGGCGGGATCACGATGCCGATGCTGATTTCCCCGCGCCGCATCGCGTCCACCAGCTGCTGCGGCGTGGCCGCCTCCAGCGTCGGCGAGATCACGCCGGTAGCCACGATGTCGCGCGCCAGCATCCGCGAGGCCGAGGTGCGGGCCTGGTCGGCGACGCCGGCGGACAGGTCGCGCAGGTTGGTGTTGATCGCATAGCCGAACAGCAGCAGCTGCATCACCGGAATGCCGATGATCATCGCCAGGGTGATGCGGTCGCGCCGCATCTGCCGCAGTTCCTTGACCATCACCCCGAGCAGGCGGCGCAGCTTCATGCGCCCTCCCCGCCGGCCGCCGGCCGCTGCCGGGTCGCGGCGACGAACACGTCCTCCAGGCTGGCCGCCTGCGGATGCATCCGCGCGGCGATTCCCGCCGCCCGCAGCGCATCGGCCAATGGCGCCTCGCTGCCCTTTTCGTCCAGCAGCACGCGCAGGCTGTTGCCGATCTGCGCCACGCTGGCCACGCCTGCGCAGGCCGACAGTGCTCCTGCCGCCTGCCGCGGGCGGTCGGCATCGACCACCAGCGTGCGCCCGGCCAGGCGTGCGGTGAGTTCGGCCGGCGTGCCGTCGGCCACCAGCACGCCGCGGTCGAGGATGGCGATGCGGTGGCAGCGCTCGGCCTCGTCCATGTAGTGCGTGGAAACCAGCAGCGTGGTGCCGGCATCGGCCAGCTCGAAGAGCTTTTCCCAGAAGTCGCGGCGCGATTCCGGGTCCACCGCGCTGGTGGGTTCGTCCAGGAACAGCAGTTCCGGTTCGTGGATCACCGCCGCAGCCAGGGCCAGGCGCTGCTTCTGGCCGCCGCTCATGGTGCCGGCCAGCTGCTTCTGCCGGTCCTGGAAATGGTATTGCTCGACCAGCTCGTCGATGCGCCGTCGCGCCTGCGCCTTGGGCAGGTCGTGCACGGCGGCCAGGAACTCCAGGTTCTCGCGCACGCTCAGGTCGTCGAACAGCGAGAACTTCTGCGTCATGTAGCCGATGCGGCTGCGCAGCGCCTCGGCCTGCTCGGGAATGCGCAGGCCCAGCACCTCGATCCTGCCCGCGCTGGGCGTGAGCAGGCCGCACAGCATGCGGATGGTGGTGGACTTGCCCGAACCGTTCGGCCCGAGAAAGCCATAGACGTGGCGGCGCGGCACGTCCAGGTCGATGCCGTCCACCGCCGTGAGCGCGCCGAACCGCTTGCTCAGGCCGCGCGCACGGATCGCGACATCCTCGCCTTCCATCGTGGCGGGCTCAGCGCGCGGCATCGGCCAGCACCTGCACCGGCGCGCCCACCGGCAGCGCCGCCGCTTCCTTGCCCAGGCTGATCTCGGCCAGATAGCTCAGGCGTTCGGCGTCCTGTCCGGTCAAGGCGAAATACGGGGTGAACACAGGCTCGCTGCGGATCATCCGCACGCGGCCATCGAACACCCGCCCCTGCGGCTGCACCTGCACCCGCAGCGCGTCGCCGACCTGCAGGCGGTTGCGCAAGGCCTGCGGCAGGTAGACGCGCGCATAGGGTGCATCGCCCACCAGCAGGACCGCCAGCGGCGCGCCCGTGGCCGGCTGGTCACCGAGCTTGTAGGGCAGGCTGTCGATGCGGCCGGCGCGCGGTGCGACGAGCGCCAGCTTGCCCAGCACCACCGACTGCACCGTCGCGCTGGCCTGGGCCGACGCCAGTGCGGCCTCGCCCTGCGCCAGCTGCTCGCTGCGGCTGCCATGCAGCAGTTCGTCCAGCGCCGCCGTGGCCTGCCGCACCTGCGCCTGCGCGCTCTGCGCGGCGGCGCGGCGGCGCGGGCGCGATCCAGCTCCGCCGCCGCCACCAGCTGGCGCTGGGCCAGGGGCTGCAGGCGCGCGTGATAGGCCTGCGC
>NZ_JASCOS010000017.1:0-48334 GCF_029959705.1 Stenotrophomonas sp. PS02297
GTGCTGGCCTGCGCGCGCTTCGGCCAGCTGCACTCCACCGGCTCCCTGCCCACCGCCGGCCTGCCGAAGGCGACGGCGGTGGAAGGCATCGTGACCTTCTCGACGGTGGTCGAAGGCCTGTTCAACGGCCTTGCCCAGGTCTTCTTCCAGGGCAATGTCGTCACCGGCGTGCTGTTCGCGATCGGCCTGCTGGTCGCGTCGCGGCTCGCGTTCTTGGCGGCACTGGCCGGTTCGCTGGGCGGCCTGCTGGTGGCGTGGGGCATGGGCGCGGCCGAGCCGGCGATCCGCGCCGGTGCCTTCGGGTTCAATCCGGCATTGACCGCCATCGCGCTGTACGGCGTGTTCTTCGCCGCCAACGCCACGGCGGCGGGCTACGCCCTGCTGGGCGCGGTCCTCACCGCAGTGGTGTTCGCCGACGCATCGGCGGCGCTGGAGCCGATCGGCATGCCGGCGTTGACCCTGCCGTTCGTGCTGGTCACCTGGTGTTTCGTCGCCGCAGGCCCGTTGTTTCCCCGTCTGCGCGCGCCGTGAGGCGGCCGGTGGCGCGCTGCCCGGGCCAGGGCGGCCTGCTTCCTCGCGTCGCTCCTGACCCGCTCCCCGGCTCTGCGATAATCCGCACATGAACGACACCTCCCTACCGCCTGAAGTCGGCAGCGATCTGGCGAACGGCCTGCGGACGATGGGCCTGGACGCCGCGCTGGCCGAGCCGCTGCTTGCCTATCTGGCCCTGCTGGTGCGCTGGAACCGCACCTACAACCTCACTGCGATCCGCGATCCGCGCGAGATGGTCACCCGCCACCTGCTCGATTCGCTGGCGATGGTGCCGCACATCGAGTCCGGCACCCTGGCCGACCTCGGCACCGGCCCCGGGCTGCCCGGCATCCCGCTGGCCATCGCCCGCCCGCAGCTGCGGGTGACGCTGGTGGAAAGCAACGGCAAGAAGGCGCGCTTCCTGCGCGAGGCCGTGCGCCAGCTCGGCCTGGACAACGCACGCGTGGCCGAGTCGCGCGCCGAGGCGCTGGACGAGCCGGCCGCCTACGACAACCTGACCGCCCGCGCCATGGACACCCTGGCCGGCATCGTCGCGGTCGGCGGCCACCTGCTGCGCCCCGGCGGCCACCTTCTGGCGATGAAGGGCGTGCACCCGCACGAGGAAATCGCCGCACTGCCCGCCGACTGGCGCGTACTCGAAGTGCGTCCGCTGCAGGTGCCGGGGCTGGTGGGCGAGCGCCACCTGGTGGTGTGCAGCCGCACCTGAAGGCCCCGCGGCCTTGCGCGGGAGCGGCTTCAGCCGCGATGGGGATCTCCCGGTGAAGCCTTTGGCCGCTGAAGCCGCTCCTGCGGGAGGCGTGGCCGGCGCGGATTTCCCCGATCCGGCCCCCAGCCCGCATAATGCCCAGTCCCAACCTTCCAGCCCATGAGGCCCACCCGCATGGCTCGCATCATCGCCATCGCCAACCAGAAAGGCGGCGTCGGCAAGACCACCACCGCCGTGAACCTGGCCGCCGCCCTCGCCGCGGCGCCGCGGCGCGTGCTGCTGGTCGACCTGGATTCACAGGGCAACGCGACCATGGGCAGCGGCGTGGACAAGCGCGAGGTCGCCGCATCCACCTGCGACCTGCTGCTGGGCGAGAGCAGCGCCGCCGACATCCGGGTGAAGGCGCCCGAAGGCTATGACCTGCTGCCGGGCAACATCGACCTGACCGCGGCCGAGATCCAGCTGATGGAGCAGGAAGGCCGCGAGCAGCGCCTCAAGCGCGCGCTGGCGCCGATCCGCGGCGACTACGACTTCATCCTGATCGACTGCCCGCCGGCGTTGTCGCTGCTGACGCTCAACGCGCTGGCCGCCGCCGACTCGGTGCTGGTGCCGATGCAGTGCGAGTACTACGCGCTGGAAGGCCTTAGCGCGCTGGTGGAGACCATCGAGGCGTTGCGCGGCAGCCTGAACCCCAGCCTGGAGATCGAAGGCGTGCTGCGCACCATGTTCGACGTGCGCAACAACCTGGCCAACGCGGTGTCGGCCGAGCTCACCGGGCATTTCGGCGACCGCGTGTTCCGCACCATCGTGCCGCGCAACGTGCGCCTGGCCGAGGCGCCGAGCCACGGCCAGAGCATCGTCGGCTACGACCGCACCTCGCGCGGCGGCGTGGCCTACCTCGGCCTGGCGGGAGAGCTCATCCGCCGCACCGATGAACGCAACAGGGCCGTCAGGGCCGTGGAGGCTGTCTGATGAGCGCTGCAAAGAAACGCGGCCTGGGCCGTGGCCTGGACGCGCTGCTGGGCCCCAAGGGCGCGGTGACGCCGGTATCGGTGGCGGCCGTGGCCGAACCGCAGCCGGGCGAAGTGCTGCGCAAGCTGCAGATCGACCTGCTGCAGCCGGGCAAGTACCAGCCGCGCCGGGAGATGGACGAAGCCAAGCTGGGCGAGCTGTCCGAATCGATCAAGGCGCAGGGCGTGATCCAGCCGATCCTGGTGCGCCAGGTCGAGGGTGGCAGGTACGAGATCGTCGCCGGCGAACGCCGCTGGCGCGCCTCGCGCCTGGCCGGGCTGGACGAAGTGCCGGTGGTGGTGCGCGAACTGGAAGACCGCACCGTCATCGCCATGGCGCTGATCGAGAACATCCAGCGCGAAGACCTCAACCCGCTGGAGGAAGCCGAAGCGCTGCAGCGGCTGATCTCCGAATTCTCGCTGACCCATGCCGAAGCCGCGCAGGCGGTGGGCCGTTCGCGCGCCTCGGTGTCCAACCTGCTGCGCCTGATCGACCTGCCCATCGGCGTGCGCGTGCTGCTGGAAAGCCGCCGCCTGGAAATGGGCCACGCCCGCGCGCTGCTGACGCTGGCGCCGGAACTGGCGACCAAGCTGGCGCAGGACGCGGCCGACGAAGGCTGGTCGGTGCGCGAGGTCGAGCATCGCGCCCAGCAGTTCGCCGCCGGCAAGGTGCCGGGCGCGCGCAACGCCAAGCCCAAGCCGGCCGCGCCGCAGGCCGACATCGCCTCGCTGGAGACCGAACTGTCCGAGTCGCTGGGCACCCGGGTCGCGATCAACCACGGCCGCGGCGGCAAGGGCAAGCTGGTCATCCACTACACCGACCTGGACACGCTCGACGGCGTGCTGGAAAGGCTGCGTACCCGTCGGCAAGGCTGACGTTCCCTACTTCCCGAGGTGTATGCAAGGCAATGAACCCCACCAAGGTCGACCGCAATCACCTGTTGCGTCTGACCGACCTGCCGAATGTCGGGCCGGCCTGTGAAAAGGATCTCCGTCTGATCGGGATCCGGGTTCCCGCGCACCTGCGCGGGCGTGATCCCTACGACATGTACGCGCAGCTGTGCCTGAAGACGGGCGTGATGCACGACCCCTGCGTGATCGACGTGTTCCTGTCGGTCGTGCGCTTCATGGCCGGCGAAGCGCCGCAGCCGTGGTGGGCCTTCAGCGCCGAGCGCAAGCGGGCGCTGGCCAAGGATCCAATGACGCTGTGACCTGTTCTGCCATCTCCCGTCGGGAGAGGGCGCCCCGAAGGGGCGGGTGAAAGTGCGTCGCAGGCGCTTGCCGGCAACCACGATGATCAGCGCCTCGCCTCGCCGCGCGTCCGGATGGGGAACAACCGGGAGGTTGCGGTTCAAGTAACGTACTGCACGAGGCTTTGCCCGTACCCTCCCGCCAACGCAGGGGCGTCCGGGCAGCAGCGGACCGTTGGTTCGCAAACCGCTCCTCTCGCCCCGAAGGGAGAGGGGCTTTGAATCCCGCAAGTTCCTGGAAAACCAGATGACCACTCTCGTCACCGGCGCCGCCGGTTTCATCGGCGCCTACACCTGCCAGGCCCTTGCCGCGCGCGGCGAGCGCGTGGTCGGGCTGGACAACTACAACGACTACTACGACCCGCAGATCAAGCGCGACCGCGTTGCCGCGCTGTGCCCGCAGGCCGACATCCGCGCGCTGGACCTGACCGACCGCGACGGCCTGGCCGCGCTGTTCGACGAGATCCGGCCCACGCGGGTGATCCACCTGGCCGCACAGGCCGGCGTGCGCTATTCGCTGCAGAACCCGCATGCCTATGTCGACAGCAACCTGGTCGGCTTCGTCAACATGCTGGAACTGTGCCGCCACCGCGGCGTGCGGCACCTGGTCTATGCGTCGAGCAGTTCGGTCTACGGCGATTCGGCCACGCCGCCGTTCTCCGAGGACCAGCGCGTGGACCAGCCGCGCTCGCTGTACGCGGCGACCAAGGCGGCCAACGAGCTGATGGCCCATACCTATGCGCAGCTGTACGGCTTGCGTGCCACCGGCCTGCGCTTCTTCACCGTGTATGGCCCGTGGGGCCGGCCGGACATGGCGCCGCTGCTGTTCTCGCGCGCGGTGCTGGCCGGGCGGCCGATCGAGGTGTTCAACGAAGGCCGCATGCGCCGCGACTTCACGCATGTTTCCGACATCGTCGCCGGTATCCTCGGTGCGCTCGACCATCCTTCGGAGGACGCCGTGCCGCACCGGGTGTTCAACCTCGGCAACCACACGCCGGTGGAGCTGGAGCGCTTCATCGAGGTGATCGCCACGGCCGCCGGCCGTCCTGCGCAGAAGGTCTACAAGCCGATGCAGCCGGGCGACATGGTGGAGACCATGGCCGATACCGCGCGCGCGCGCGCCGCCTTCGGCTTCGACCCGGCCACGCCGATCGAGGCCGGCCTGCCGCCGGTGGTGGCCTGGTGCCGCGATTACTTCGGCGCCGCGGCCTGACTCATCTTCCATCCAGCGGCGTGCAGGAAAATGCGCGCTCCCCCTACACCGCACGAACGGATACCCGCGATGAACCAACCCGCACTTTCGGTGGTCGTCCCCGTCTTCAACGAACGCGACAACGTCGCGCCCCTGGTCGGCGAGATCACCGCCGCGCTGCGCGGGCGGGTGGCGTTCGAGATCGTCTATGTCGACGACAACTCCAGGGATGACACCCTGCAGGTGCTGCAGTCGCTCAAGGCCGCCAACCCGGAACTGCGCGTGCTGCACCACGTCAGCCAGAGCGGGCAGAGCACCGCCGTGCGCACCGGGGTGAAGGCGGCGCGTGCGCCGTGGATCGCCACCCTCGACGGCGACGGCCAGAACGACCCGGCCGACATCCCGAAACTGCTGGCCGCGCGCGACGCCGCCGACCCCGGGGTCAAGCTGTTCGCCGGCTGGCGCGTCAACCGCCAGGACTCCGGCTCCAAGCGCTGGGCCAGCCGCTGGGCCAACCGCATCCGCGCGCGCATGCTGCGCGACGACACCCCCGACACCGGCTGCGGCATCAAGCTGTTCGAGCGCGCGTCCTTCCTCGACCTGCCGTACTTCGACCACATGCACCGTTACCTGCCGGCGCTGATGCAGCGCGCCGGCTGGCAGACCACCAGCGTGCCGGTCAACCACCGCCACCGCACCGCCGGCGTGTCCAAGTACAACAACCTCGGCCGCGCCCTGGTCGGCATCCGCGACCTGCGCGGCGTGGCCTGGCTGATCGTGCGCAGCAGGCGCACGGCGGTGGAGGAGGTCTGAGCATGGATTTCATGAACCAGCCGCTGGGGTGGCTGGAGTGGACCGGCGTGCACATGTCGCCGTGGAAGCTGATCGGCCTGACCGGCACCCTGATGTTCGGCGGCCGCTGGCTGGTGCAGTTCATCGCCAGCAAGCGCCAGGGCAAGCCGGTGATCCCGCGCCTGTTCTGGTACATGAGCATCTTCGGCAGCCTGATGACGCTGAGCTACTTCGTGTTCGGCAAGAACGACGCGGTGGGCATCCTCGGCAACCTGTTCCCGACCTTCACCGCGCTGTACAGCCTGTACCTGGACATCCGCCACCGCGGCTGGAAACGGGACAAGGCCGGGCACTGAGCGGTCCGGGCAGGGCCCGGTTCCGGCGTCCCTGCGCTTCCCGGGCGGCGCCGCGGCTTGCGGTCTGCGGCGGCGGTTCCGTGGGCAGGACTTTCGAACCATGCACGGGCGGGTCGCCGGTGACATGATCGGACCCTGCTTCCCGAAGAGTCCGCCGTACGTGAAAACCACCCTGTCCCTCGCCCTGCTGCTCGCCCTTGCCCTGCCGGGCGCCGTCGTCCACGCCGCGCCCACGAAGGCGTCCGCGCCCGCCACGCTGGCCGCGCAGAGCGCCGATGCGCGGTTCAAGGCGATCTACGAGAAGGAATGGGCCTGGCGCCAGACCGGTGGCGGCGAGGCCAGCGAGGACGAGGACGGCCCGGCCAACGCCACCCGCCTGCCGGACGTCGGCGCGGAGGCGCAGCAGGCGCGGCTCAAGGTCTGGGACGACGTACTGGAGCAGCTCAAGACCGTCGACCCGGCCACGCTCTCGGCCGAGAACCAGGTCAATTACGCCATCTACAAGTACCAGGTCGAGAACCTGGCCGACGAGGTGCGCCTGCGCGCCTACGAGATGCCGTTCAATTCGGATTCCTCGTTCTGGTCGAACCTGGGCTTCATGGCCCGGCGCGAGATGAAGACCGCGCAGGACTACCGCAACTACATCGCGCGCCTGAACGACGTGCCGCGCTACTTCGACCAGCAGACGGCCAACATGCGCGCTGGCCTGGAGCGCGGTTTCAGCGTGCCGCGCGCGGTGCTGGAAGGCCGCGACGTGTCGATCTCGACCGTGGCCGAGCTCAAGGATCCGGCGCAGTCGCCGCTGTACGCGCCCTTCAGGAAGCTGCCGTCCGGCATTCCCGCCGACGAGCAGCAGAAGCTGCGCGAAGAGGCACAGCAGGCGATCGGCGGCAGCGTGATCCCCGCCTTCGGCAAGCTGCTGGCGTTCTTCCGCCAGGAGTACGTGCCGCAGGCGCGCACCACCCTGGCCGCGGAGAAGATGCCCGGCGGCAAGGCGTTCTACCGCCAGCAGATCCGCGAATACACCACGCTGGACATGAGCCCGCAGCAGATCCACGCGCTGGGCCTGAGCGAGGTCAACCGCATCCAGCAGGAAATGAACGCAATCATCGACAAGCTGGACTTCAAGGGAAAGAGCGAGCAGACCCGCTTCGCCGATTTCCTCGAATTCCTGCGCACCGATCCGCAGTTCTACGCGAAGACGCCGGAGGAGCTGCTGTGGCGCGCGGCATGGATCTCCAAGCGCGTGGACGGGGTGATCGGCAAGTTCATGACCCTGCCGCGCGCGCGCTTCACCATCGTGCCGGTGCCGCCGGACATCGCGCCGTTCTGGACCGCCGGCCGCGGCGGCATGGGCACCTACTGGGTCAACACCTACAACCTGCCGGCGCGCCCGCTGTACAACCTGCCGGCGCTGACCCTGCATGAATCCGACCCGGGCCACGCGCTGCAGGGCGCGCTCGCCGCCGAGCAGGGCGAGCAGCCGGACTTCCGCCGCGGCGCCTACATCTCCGCCTACGGCGAGGGCTGGGGCCTGTACAGCGAGAAGCTCGGCATCGAGATGGGCATCTACGAAACCCCGTACGAGGATTTCGGGCGCCTGACCTACGAGATGTGGCGCGCCTGCCGCCTGGTCATCGACACCGGCGTGCACCACTACGGCTGGAGCCGCGAGCGCGCCATCGCCTACCTGCGCGACCACACCGCGCTGAGCGAGCATGAGGTGACCACCGAGGTCGACCGCTACATCTCCTGGCCGGCGCAGGCGCTGAGCTACAAGCTGGGCGAGATCACCATCGTCAAGCTGCGCGCGCAGGCTGAGAAGGAGCTGGGCGACAGGTTCGACGTGAAGTCCTTCCACGACGCCGTGCTCAAGCAGGGCTCGGTGCCGCTGCCGGTGCTGGAAAGCCAGATCAGGGCCTACATCGAGGAACGCAAGAAGGCCTGACTGCCCGACGATCCGGGTTTGCAGCCGCCCGCACCCAGCCTTGTGGTGCGGGTTTTCCAGGGTCGTGCGGTTGGCCGGCGGTAAAGCCGCATCCTGTCACCGGGCGGCATCGGCCGGCGATATCCGGCGATGGACCCGTAGTGTTTCTCCGCGGCCGCTCCGGAAAACCTTCGGGCGCTCCCTTCCTTCGTCCGCGGCGACGAACATCAGCTGGTCGCCGTTGAAGGCATAGATCGCGGGGAACGTCCTGTTCCTGTCGGTTCCGCACGTGTCGGTCCAATCGACGGCGCTGGGTTCCCGGGACGGGTCAATGGTGAAATGGCCTTCCAGGACGACCTTTCCATCCGGGAGCGTCACGACATAGGTGTTTCCGGAGAAGGTGGTAAGCGGCCGGTCGCCGAATTCATCCGGGGGATTCTCGACGCCATCGGCTTCGCACCTGATCTGTACCCAGGTGCCCTGGAATTTCCGCAGCTCTTCATCGATGCGTGCCTGCATGAGGCGCCCCGTGTTCGTGTTGTCGGCAATGAGGATCGAATCCGTCCAGAGTGCTCCGCGCACCTGTGCCGGCAGGGTAGCGCGGACGCGCCCGCCAGGCTCGAGCACCTGGCGGCGATGGCGCCCTGCGATTGTGTAACGCGCGTGGCCGCGGCTACCCTGCCGCGCATGATCGCGTTCCTGCGCCGCCGTCCGCCGTCGCTGCTGCTCCGCCTGCTGGTGCTGGTGGTGGTCACGCTCGGCACCGCCGGCGGCGCACTGGCCTCGGCGCTGGGCGAGCTGCACGCGATGAGCCACGCCGATCATCCTGTCGCCGTGCACGATCCGGTGCTGGAAGCCGATACCGGCCACGACGAGGCCGACGGCAGCGCCCGCCTGCTGCACGCGCTGGTGCATTGCGGCCACTGCCACGGCCACGGCGGCGTGCTGCCGTTCGCCGCGGTGGCCTGGGACGTGGCGATGCCGCCTGCCGCCACCGGCGCCACCCCGCACGACACCCGCTGGCGCCCGGCGCCTACGGAAAGCCTGCTGCGTCCTCCGATTCCGGCCTGATCCGCCGTCCGCCGCGCGGACGTCCCGATCCCTTGCCGAAAACCGGAGATTCCCCATGTGGAAACGCCTGGCCGCGCTCGCGGCCCTGGCGATCGCACCGTGCGCCATCGCGCAGGTGCCGTCGCCGCCTGCACCCTTGACCCTGGACGAGGCGGTCAGCCGCGTCGCCCGCACCCATCCCGACCTGCGCCTGCCCGAACTGCAGCGCGTCGCCGCCCTGGCCCGCCGTGACGGCGCCGGCCTCAAGCCGCCGCTGGTGTTCGGCGTGGACATCGAGAACGCCCTGGGCAGCGGCGACAGCCGCGGCTTCGATGCCGCCGAGATCACCGTCTCGCTGGCCGGCGTGCTCGAGCGCGGCGGCAAGCTGGACGCGCGCCGCACGCTGGCGCAGGCCAACATCGATGCGCTGGCCCCGCAGCGCGAGATCACCCGCCTGGACCTGATGGCCGAAGTGGCGCGTCGCTACCTGGCCATCACCGCCGCGCGCGGCCAGCGCCGGATCGCGCTGGACGACATCGAGCAGCGCCGCCGTGCGGTCGCCGCCGCGCGCCTGCGGTTGCAGGCCGGCGCTTCGCCGGCGTCCACGCTGATGACCGCGCAGGCCGCGCTGGCCCAGGCCGAACTGGACCGCGACCGTGCCGATGAAGCCGAACGCGCCGCACGGATGGCGCTGGCCGCCTTGTGGAACGCGCGCGAAGCCGATTTCGCCGAGATCAGCGGCGACCCGCTGCGGCTGCCGGCGCTGCAGGATTTCCAGCAGCTGGCGGCACTGTTGTCCGACACGCCGGAACTGGCGGTGGTCGCCGGCGAAGCGCGCGTACGCGAGGCGCAGCTGCAGCTGGCGCGTAGCCAGCTGCGCAGCGACCTGTCCTGGCAGCTGGGCGTGCGCAACAACCGCGCCAGCAGCGACACCGCGCTGGTCGGCGGCTTCAGCCTGCCGCTGGGCAGCGCCCGTCGCGCCGCACCGGAAATCCGCGCCGCCCAGTCCGAACTTGCAATGAGCGCGGTGGAGCGCGAATCGCGCGCGCTGCAGCTGTACGCGACGCTGGCCGAGGCCCATGGCCGCTACGGCACCGCGCGGCTGGAAGTGGCGCGCATGGACAGCGACGTGCTGCCGCAGCTGCAGCGCGCCGAGAAGGCCGCCGAAACCGCCTGGCGCGCAGGCGCCATCAGCTACCTGGAGTGGGCGCAGCTGCAGGCCATGCGCATCGAGGCGCGGCAACGCCAGCTCGATGCCGCGCTCGCCGCGCAGACCGCCCTGATCGAAATCCAGCGCCTGACCGGGCAACCCCTGGTCGCCACCGCTTCCGAAGGAAACACGCCATGAAGGCCTCCCTGCCGCTTTCCCCGCTGTTCCGCCCAGCTGCGCTGGCCGTGTTGCTGGCCGCGCTTGCCGCCTGCGGCGGCAATCCCGACACTGCCGCCAAGGACGCCATCCAGGACAGCCCCGGCCATGCCGATGGCGACGACCACGCCGACGAAGAAGGCGCACCCGAACAGACCACCATCCCGGCCGCGCGCGCGAAGGCCGCCGGCATCGTCAGCGCCGTCGCGGGCCCGGGCACGATCGCCGACGAGCACGACGTGCAGGGCCTGCTGGCGCCCATCGACGGGCGCATGGCGCAGGTCACCGCGCGTTTCCCCGGCCCGATCCGCGCGCTGCGCGCCAACGTCGGCGACCGCGTGCGCGCCGGCCAGCCGCTGGCCAGCATCGACAGCAACCTGAGCCTGACCACCTACGGCATCAGCGCGCCGATTTCCGGTGTGGTGCTGTCGCGCCAGGCCCAAGTGGGCGGCGTCGCCGGCGAAGGCCAGCTGCTGTTCGAGATCGGCGATCTCTCGCAGCTGTGGGTGGACCTGCACATCTTCGGCGCCGATACCCAGCACATCACCGCCGGCGTGCCGGTCACCGTCACCCGCATGACCGATGGCGTCAGCCAGGCCACCACGCTCGAGCGCGTGCTGCCGGGCACCGCCACCGCCAGCCAGAGCACCGTGGCGCGCGCCACGGTGGACAACGCCGACGGCCTGTGGCGGCCGGGCGCGGCGGTGCGTGCGCGCATCGTCGTGACCAGCACGCCGGCCGACATCGTGGTGCCGCTGACCGCGCTGCAGAGCATGGACGGCCGCGACGTGGTGTTCGTGCGCGAGGGCGAAACCTACCAGGCGCGGCCGGTCGCGCTCGGCGCGCGCGACGCGCGGCAGGTGGCGGTCAGCGCCGGCCTGCAGGCCGGCGAGGAGGTGGTCGTCGAGCAGAGCTACACGGTGAAGGCCGACATCGGCAAGGCGGGGGCAGGCCATGAGCACTGACCTCACGCCGCGCGCCGGCCTGCTCGAACGCATCGTCGGCGCAGCCATCGCCCATCGCTGGCTGATGCTGCTGCTCAGCGGCGCACTGGTGCTGCTCGGCGCCTGGAGCTTCACCCGGCTGCCGATCGATGCCACTCCCGACATCACCAACGTGCAGGTGCAGATCAACACCGCCGCACCGGGCTTCTCGCCGCTGGAGACCGAACAGCGCATCACCTTCCCGGTGGAGACGGTGCTGGCCGGGCTGCCGAAGATGGAGAACGTACGTTCGCTGTCGCGCTATGGGCTGTCGCAGGTGACGGTGGTGTTCGAGGATGGCACGGACATCTACTTCGCCCGCCAGCAGGTGGCCGAACGCCTGCAGCAGGCGCGCTCGCAGATCCCGGACGGCCTGGATCCGCAGCTCGGGCCGATCGCCACCGGCCTGGGCGAGATCTTCATGTACACCATCGATGCCGACCCGAAGGCGCGCAAGGCCGATGGCAGCGCCTATACCGCCACCGACCTGCGCACCCTGCAGGACTGGGTGATCCGCCCGCAGCTGCGCAACGTGCCCGGCGTCACCGAGGTCAACACCATCGGCGGTTTCCAGCGCCAGGTGCACATCACCCCGGATCCGGCGCGGCTGCGCGCGCTGGGCTTCACCCTGGAGGACGTCGCCGCCGCGGTGCAGGCCAACAACCAGAACGTGGGCGCCGGCTACATCGAGCGCAATGGCCAGCAGTTCCTGGTGCGCGTGCCCGGCCAGGTCGCCGACCTGGAGCAGATCGGCAACATCGTGCTCGACCGCCGCGAAGGCGTGCCGATCCATGTGCACGACGTGGCGACGGTCGCCGATGGCCCCGAGCTGCGCAGCGGCGCGGCCACCCAGAACGGCCACGAAGTGGTGATGGGTACGGTGGTGATGCTGGTCGGCGCCAACAGCCGCGACGTGGCGCAGGCCGCGGCGGCAAGGCTGGAACAGGCGCAGCGCAGCCTGCCTGAAGGCGTCACCGTCACCGCCAGCTACGACCGCACCGCGCTGGTGGACCGCACCATCCAGACCGTTGCGAAGAACCTGCTGGAAGGCGCGCTGCTGGTGATCGTGGTGCTGTTCCTGCTGCTGGGCAACCTCCGCGCGGCGCTGATCACCGCCGCGGTGATTCCGCTGGCGATGCTGTTCACGCTCACCGGCATGGCGCGCGGGGGCGTGTCGGCCAACCTGATGAGCCTGGGCGCGCTGGACTTCGGCCTGATCGTGGACGGCGCGGTGATCATCATCGAGAACTGCCTGCGCCGTTTCGGCGAACGCACGCATGCGCTGGGCCGGGCGATGACGCGTGCCGAACGCTTCGCCGAAACCGCGGCCGCCACCGCCGAGGTGATCCGCCCGAGCCTGTTCGGCCTGGGCATCATCACGGCCGTGTACCTGCCGATCTTCGCCCTCACCGGTGTGGAAGGGAAAATGTTCCACCCCATGGCGATCACCGTGGTGCTGGCGCTGAGCGGCGCGATGCTGCTGTGCCTGACCTTCGTGCCGGCGGCGATCGCGCTGTTCCTCGGCGGCCGCGTGCAGGAGAAGGAGAACCGGCTGATGGGCTGGCTGCGCCGACGCTACCAGCCGCTGCTGGACTTCGCCCTGCGCCGCGGCCGCTGGATGGTGGCCGGCGCGCTGGTACTGGCGGTCGGCTGCGGCCTGCTGGCGACCCGGCTGGGCAGCGAGTTCGTGCCCAACCTCGACGAGGGCGACGTGGCGATGCACGCCATGCGCATTCCCGGCACCAGCCTGACCCAATCGGTGCAGATGCAGCAGCAGATCGAGCAGCGCCTGCTGCAGTTCCCGGAAGTGGCCAAGGTGTTCTCCAAGATCGGCACGCCGGAAGTGGCCTCCGACCCGATGCCGCCGTCGGTGGCCGACACCTTCATCATGATGAAGCCGCGCGGGCAATGGCCGGACCCGCGCAAGCCGCGCGCGCGCCTGCTGGCCGAGCTGGAGGAGGCGGTGGAGGAACTGCCGGGCAACAACTACGAGTTCACCCAGCCCATCCAGATGCGCATGAACGAGCTGATCTCCGGCGTGCGCGCCGACGTGGCGGTGATGCTGTACGGCGACGACCTGGACACACTGATGGAGGTGGGCCGGCGCATCGAGAAGGTGGCCGCCGGCGTGCCCGGCGCCGCGGACGTGCGGCTGGAGCAGACCAGCGGCCTGCCGCTGCTCACCGTCACTCCGGACCGGCAGAAGCTCGCCGGCTACGGCCTCAACCCGGGCCAGGTGCAGTCCACCGTCGCCACCGCGGTGGGCGGGCAGGTGGCGGGACAGCTGTTCGAGGGCGACCGCCGCTTCGACATCGTGGTGCGCCTGCCCGAGGAACTGCGACAGGACCCGGCGGCGCTGGCGGACCTGCCGGTGTCGCTGGAAACCGCGTTGGCCAGCGGCAATGCCGACGAGCTGAGCCGCACCGGCGCCGCCGGCGCGTTCACCGGCAACCCGCGCACGGTGCCGCTGCGCGAACTGGCGCGCATCGACACCAGCGAAGGCCCGAACCAGATCAACCGCGACAACGGCAAGCGCCGCATCGTGGTCACCGCCAATGTGCGCGACCGCGACCTGGGCGGTTTCGTGGGCGAGCTGCAGCAGGCGATCGACGCCGGCGTGCGACTGCCGCCCGGCTACTGGATCGACTACGGCGGCAGCTTCGAGCAGCTGATCTCGGCCAGCCAGCGCCTGGCGGTGGTGGTGCCGGTGACGCTGGCGCTGATCTTCGCGATGCTGTTCTGGGCGTTCGGCTCGGGCAGGGACGCGGCCATCGTGTTCAGCGGCGTGCCGCTGGCGCTGACCGGCGGCGTGCTGGCGCTGGCGCTGCGCGGCATCCCGCTGTCGATTTCCGCGGGCGTGGGCTTCATCGCGCTGTCCGGGGTGGCGGTGCTCAACGGGCTGGTGATGATCAGCTTCGTGCGCAGCCTGCGCGGGCAGGGACGCCCGTTGCTGGAGGCCGTGCGCGAGGGTGCGCTGGGCCGCCTGCGGCCGGTGCTGATGACCGCGCTGGTGGCCTCGCTGGGCTTCGTGCCGATGGCCTTCAACGTCGGCGCCGGCTCGGAGGTGCAGCGCCCGCTGGCCACCGTGGTGATCGGCGGCATCGTGTCCTCCACCCTGCTGACCCTGCTGGTGTTGCCGGTGCTGTACCGCTGGCTGCATCGCCGCGAGGCGTGACGCCGCCGGGCCCGCGCAGGCGGGCGCGGCTTTTCCCGCCGGCGTGGCCGCCGTTCGACGGTCGCGCCGGCGTGGGAAGCGGGAACACGAATCCAATCGTGGCCGGTATCTGAATGAAGCGCTCGGATAACGGTCACGGGAATGACGCAGCATGCAGGCTGGTTCCAGACCTGTCCCACGGAGAACGTCGTGCGCCTATTCCCCACCTCATTGCCGGTCCTGTTGCTGCTGGCTGCCTGCTCGCCCGGTACTGACGCCGATGCGCCCCCTGGTGGAGGCGCTGTCACGCCGGCGGCGTCCCCGGCGCCGGTGTCGCGCCTGGCAATCACCGGCTGCGACGCCCTGGCCGCCACGCTGGGCGGGCTGATCGGCGGCATGGAGCCGGTGCCGGGCGATCCGCAGCCCGCCGATGACGACCTTCAGTGCGCCTGGTGGGATATATCGACGGGGCGCTCGTTCAGCGTGCAGGCGCGTGTGGCCCCCGGCATCGGGCCGGTGCCGGTGGATGACGGTTCGCCCGCGGGCAGCGGCATCACGCCGGTCCCGGCGCCGGCGTTCGAGCGCCGCGGCGGGGCCGCGGCGATCCGCACGGAGCATGACGCTGGCGCGGTATCGGTGACCTTCTGGCTGCACCTGCCCGATGCCGAGGTCATGCTGGTCAACCAGGCCGGCAACTCCGCGCCTTTGGACGCGGCGCGGGCGCTGGAGATTTCCGGGCGGCTGCTGGGCGATTGATCCGGCCCCGGCACGGCCGGCCGGGGCCGACGCCCGGTGTTGCGGCTCGCCCTGCGCCGGATCCCAGGCCGGCGTCAGCGCCGCGCCAGCGCTTCGATCGCCGCCACCGCGGTCGCCACGCCGTCCTCGGCGGCCATCGCCTGCCCGAGGGCGGTGGCATTGGCGCGGGTCTGCGCCTGCTCGGCGAAGGCGATGGCCTTGGCCAGCGTCGGGCCGTCCAGCCGTTTCGGCGACAGCGCGGGCGGTGCCACGCCGAGCCGCCGCAGGCGGTCGGCCCAGAAGAACTGGTCGCCGGCGAACGGCATCACCAGCGAGGGCACGCCGGCGCGGCAGGCCGAATGCGAAGTGCCGCTGCCGCCGTGGTGGATCGCCAGCGCACAGCGTGGCAACAGCGCCTCATGCGGCGCCGGTCCGGTCACGAAGACATTGTCCGGCAGCGGCGTGTCGGGCAACCCGGCCCAGCCGGGAAACAGCAGGACGCGGCGCGGTGCCAGCGCGGCCAGCAGGGCCGGCAGTACCTTTTCGCGGTCGAATCCGGCCATGCTGCCGAACCCGAGGTAGACCGGCGGCGGGCCGGCATCGAGGAAGGCCTGCAGATCGGCGGGCGGCACCCACTCCGTTTCCGGCAGGCGCCACTGGCCGCAGATGCGGTGGTCGGCCGGCCAATCGTCCGGACGCGGCAGCAGGCTGGGCGAAATGCCGTACAGCATCGGCTGGCTGGTCCACAGCGAGCGGCGCGGCGGCAGGCCCAGCACCTGCTGCCGGGCGCGGTTGAGCGGGCCGCGGAACTGGCGCCAGATCAGGCCGTTGACCAGTCCATGGCTGGCGCGGCCGAGCCAGTCGGCGATCCGCCCCGGCGGCAGGAACGGCGAGGGGAAGGCGCGGGTCGGCGTCAGCGGGATCATGCCGGTGCCGATCAGCGGCAGGCCGTGGCGCTCGGCCACGCTCATGCCGACGAAGGCGGCCAGGCCCCCGGTCAGGATCGCATCGCACTCCCGCGCGGCGGCATCGGCCTGCTGCGTCCAGCCGGCGATATGCCGCCGGGCCAGGCCGGCCAGCCCGCGGGCGGCGGCGGCCACGCCGCTGCCGCCGGCGACCAGGGCGCCGATCTCCTGGCGGATGTCGCCCTCCAGCGCCGCGTGCGGCACGCCGAGCGCCCGCGCGCTGTCCAGGGTGCCGCCGTCGGCCAGCAGGGTGGCTGGATGGCCGGCGCCGATCAGGCCATGGCACAGCGCGGCCAGGGGCCGGGTGTCGCCTTCGGTGCCGTAGGTCAGTGCCAGCAGTCGCATCGGGCCTCCGGGGTGGGTGTCTGTGGACAACTTGCCATCGCGGCGTACAGCACGCATAATGCGCGGCTCGCTGTGCCCGGAATCCCGGGCCGGTGGCCGGCAGCACGTCGCCCGGCCGCCCTGCAGCGTACCCCTGACTCCCGTGACGTGTGGCGGACAACCGCCGGGGCCGCCATCTTCCTGGCCAAGGGAGATACAACCGACATTACCGAGGTGCGCAATGTCCCGAGTTTGCCAAGTTTCCGGCAAGAAGGTGCAGACGGGTAACAACGTCTCGCATGCCAACAACAAGACCCGCCGTCGCTTCCAGCCGAACCTGCACGAGCGCCGTTTCTGGGTCGCCAGCGAGAACCGCTGGGTCAAGCTTCGTGTTTCCGCGCATGCACTGCGCACCATCGACAAGAACGGCATCGATTCCGTTCTGGCTGAGCTGCGTGCCCGCGGCGAAAAGGTCTGAGGAGTAAAACATCATGGCAGGCAAGCGCGATAAGGTCCGTATGATTTCCTCGGCCGGTACCGGCCACTTCTACACCACGGACAAGAACAAGAAGAACACCCCCGGGAAGATGGAATTCCTGAAGTACGACCCGGTGGTCCGCAAGCACGTTCTGTACAAGGAAGGCAAGATCAAGTAATCCGCACGGATTGCTTCGACAGCCGTTCCACACTGGACCCGCCGCAAGGCGGGTTCAGTGTTTCAGGGGTATGGAACGCGCCATCAGCGTGTTCCATCAGCACATGCGGCGGCGGCATCAGGCTTCGCTGGCGGCATCGCCTACAATCGGCGCATGACAGTTTCCGACCAGACGCAGGCCTGCGACATCGCGATCATCGGCGGCGGCGCCGCCGGCGTGCTCACCGCGATCGGCGTGCTGCGCTGCGCCAGCGGCGCGCTGCGCCTGGCGATCGTCGAACCGCAGCTGCCGCTCGGGCGCGGCGTGGCCTATGCCACGCGCCATCCCGAACACCTGCTCAACGTGCCCGCCGGCAAGATGAGCGGCTTCCCCGACCGGCCCGACGATTTCCTCGACTATCTGGTCGCGCAGGACGCCTTCCCAGGCGTCGAGCGCGACGCGCTGGCGCAGGCTTTCGTCCCGCGCCGCCACTACGCGGCTTACCTGCGGCAGCGCCTGCAGGAGGCGGTGGAGACCAGCCCGGCGCAGCTGGACGTGCGCGCCGCGCGCGTCGTCTCCCTGGAAAAGCAGGCCGACGGCATCGTGCTGCAACTGGACTCGGGGCAGCCGCTGCTGGCCGCATCGGTGGCGCTGTGCACCGGCAATGCGCTGCGGCCGCTGCCCGCGCGCGGCGCCGGCGCCGTGCCGCCGGGCAAGCGCATCGAGGCCTGGGATTTCGACGCGGTGCAGGGCATCGCGGCGACCGCGGACGTGGCCATCGTCGGTTCCGGCCTGAGCATGGCCGACAGCGTGGTATCGCTGGCCGCCACCGGGCATCGCGGGCAGGTGCACGTGCTTTCGCGCCATGCGCTGCTGCCGCTGCCGCACGCCAAGGGGCCGGCGGCCGACTACGATCCGGAACCGCTGCTGGCGATGAACCTGCGCCAGCGCGTGCGCGCGCTGCGCCGCCATGCCGCCGAGGCCGCGCCGCGCGGCATTCCGTGGCAGAACGTGATGGAGCGCATCCGGCCGCTGGGCCAGGCGCTGTGGCAGTCGCTGTCCTTCGACGACCAGCGCCGCTTCCTGCGCCACGTGGTGCGTTACTGGGACGTGCACCGGCACCGCATCGCCGCGCCGGTGCATGCCCAGCTGATGGAGCTGCGCCGGCAGGGCCGCCTGCACCTGCATCGCGGCCGCCTGGAAACCGCGATCGCCGAGGGCGCATGCGTGCACCTGGGCGCGCTCGATCCGGGCCGGCAGCCGTTCCAGATCGACGCGCACTGCGTCATCAACGCCACCGGCGTGGAGATGCGCGCGCAGGCCATGCGCAACCCGCTGCTGCAGCAGATGCTGGGCAGCGGCGCCGCCCGCCCCGGCCCGCACGGCATCGGCATCGACAGCTCCGCCGACGGCAGCCTGCTCGACGCCGACGGCATCGCCGAACCGCGCGTGCAGGTCGTCGGCAGCCTGCGCATCGGCCGCCTGTGGGAAAGCCTGGCGGTACCGGAGCTGCGCGGGCAGGCGCAGCAGGCGGCGCGGACCCTGCTCGGCGTGGTCGCGTAGCGGTATGGCGGTCGCGACCGGGCCGCTCCGCCATGCCTGGCCGCTCCTGCAGTCGGCTAAAATGACCGCATGGATGTTTCCCACCTGCTCGACGGGCTGAACCCGGCCCAGCGCGAGGCCGTTTCCGCTGCTCCCGGCCACTACCTGATCCTTGCCGGCGCCGGTTCCGGCAAGACCCGCGTGCTGACCCATCGCATCGCCTGGCTCAACGAAGTGCATGGCGTGCCGACCCACGGCATCTTCGCGGTGACCTTCACCAACAAGGCCGCCGGCGAGATGCGCCACCGCATCGACCTGCAGCTGCGCAATGGCGCGCGCGGCATGTGGATCGGCACCTTCCACGGCCTGGCCCATCGCCTGCTGCGCCTGCACTGGGCCGATGCCAGGCTGCCCGAGGCGTTCCAGGTAATGGATTCGGACGACCAGCTGCGGCTGGTCAAGCGCGTGGTGCAGGCGCTGGAGCTGGACGACGGCAAGTTCCAGCCCAAGCAGATCGCCTGGTGGATCAACGCGCAGAAGGACGAGGGCCGGCGCCCGCAGCACATCCAGCCCGAGCCGCACGACGCCTGGCTGGAAACCATGCGCCAGGCCTACATCGAGTACCAGGCGCGCTGCGACCGCGCCGGGCTGGTGGATTTCGCCGAACTGCTGCTGCGCGCGCACGAGCTGCTGCGCGACAACCCGGCCCTGCTCGCGCATTACCGCACGCGATTCCGCGAGATACTGGTCGACGAATTCCAGGACACCAATGCCATCCAGTACGCCTTCGTGCGCGTGCTGGCCGGCGACTCGGGCAACGTGTTCGTGGTCGGCGACGACGACCAGGCCATCTACGGCTGGCGCGGCGCCAAGGTCGAGAACGTGCAGCGTTTCCTAAAGGATTTCCCGGGCGCGCAGACCATCCGCCTGGAGCAGAACTACCGCTCCAGCGCCAACATCCTCAATGCCGCCAACGCGGTCATCGCGCACAACCCGGACCGCATCGGCAAGCAGCTGTGGACCGACAGCGGCGACGGCGAGCCGATCGACCTGTACGCGGCCTACAACGAGATGGACGAGGCGCGCTACCTGGTCGAGCGCGCCCGGCAGTGGGTGCGCGATGGCGGCAGCTATGGCGATGTCGCCGTGCTCTACCGCAGCAACGCGCAGTCGCGCGCCTTCGAAGAAGCGCTGTTGTCCGAACAGGTGCCGTACCGCGTGTACGGCGGCATGCGCTTCTTCGAGCGCGCCGAGATCAAGGATGCGCTGGCCTACCTGCGGCTGCTGACCAACCGCAACGACGATGCGGCGTTCGAGCGCGCGGTGAACACGCCGACGCGCGGCATCGGCGAGCGCACGCTGGACGAGGTGCGGCGCATCGCCCGCGCGCAGGCGGTGTCGCTGTGGGAGGCCTCGATGCTCGCCACCCAGGGCAACGACCTCACCTCGCGCGCGAAGAACGCGCTGGCCGGTTTCATCAACCTGGTCCAGCAGATCGGTGGCGAAACCGCGCAGATGACCCTGGCCGAGCGCATCGACCACGTGCTGGTGCGTTCGGCGCTGCGCGATCACTGGAGCAAGGAAAGCCGCAACGCGCTCGATTCGGAATCGCGCAGCGACAACCTCGACGAACTGGTGTCGGTGGCCTCGCGCTTCGTCCAGCGCGACATCGACGAGGAGGGCGCCGCCGACATGAGCGAGCTGGTCGCGTTCCTGTCCTACGCCTCGCTGGAGGCCGGCGAAGGCCAGGCCCAGGCCGGCGAGGACGGCGTGCAGCTGATGACGCTGCATTCGGCCAAGGGACTGGAGTTCCCGCTGGTGTTCCTGGCCGGGCTGGAGGAAGGGCTGTTCCCCGGTGCGCGTTCGCTGGAGGAAAGCGGGCGGCTGGAGGAGGAGCGCCGCTTGGCTTACGTCGGCATCACCCGCGCCCGCCAGAAGCTGGTGCTGGGCTATGCCGAGTCGCGCCGCATCCATGGCCAGGACAACTACAGCCTGCCGTCGCGCTTCCTGCGTGAGATCCCGCGCGAGCTGCTGCACGAAGTGCGGCCCAAGGTGCAGGTCTCGCGCCCGGCCTCGCTCGGCACCAGCCGGGTGATGGGGCACGCGGCCATCGAGGCGCCGCCGGTCAAGCTCGGCGCGCTGGTGACCCATCCCAAGTTCGGCGAAGGCATGGTCACCGACTACGAAGGCAATGGCGCGCACGCGCGCGTGCAGGTCGAGTTCGCCGATGCCGGCAGCAAGTGGCTGGTGATGGCGTATGCCAACCTGACCGTGCTGTAGCGCGTCCGGGCTGCCCCGGGCCGGCGGCAGCGCCGGCCGTTTGATCGAACTCAATGCGCGGCGACAACATCGGGTGTGCAATGGTGGCCTCCCACCCTTCCCAAGGAGAACCGCCATGTACAAGCGCATCCTGATCGCGACCGATGGTTCCGAACTTGCCGGCAAGGGCCTGCAGAAGGGCCTGGAGCTGGCTGCCCAGCTCGGTGCGGCGGTCGACATCGTCACCGTCTCCGAGCCTTGGGCCGTGGGCATGTACGACGCCATGGGCTGGAGCGCCGGCTATGAAGCCAGCCCCGAGTACAAGCAGGACCGCGAAGCGGCCGCGCAGAAGATCCTGCAGCCGTCGCTGGACGCGGCGCGTGCGGCCGGCGTGGCCGGCGTGCAGGGCCATCACGTGCTCGACCGCTATGCCGCCGACGGCATCATCGAGACCGCCGACACCTGCGGCAGCGACCTGCTGGTGATGACCTCGCATGGCCGCCGCGGCGTCACCCGCGTCCTGCTGGGCAGCCAGACCGCCGAAGTGCTCGCGCGCAGCACGGTGCCGGTGCTGGTGATCCGCTGACGCGCGCCCCTCTGCCTGACCGGCCCGGGATGCCGTCACGCGGCGTCCCGGTGACGGCCGGCGTCTTCCGTTTTCAGCGTACCCCCTTCATCGCCATCGTTGCCGAAGGGGGCTTTTCTTCGGCGATTGCAGGGGCCGCGCCCAGTGGAAGCGGGCCGGCGAAGCCCCAGCGGGGCGTTGCCCCGCTCTACGGGGTGGACCGCCGCGGTTCCGTAGCGCCGGGCAGCGCCCGGCGGGGCTTTCCCGGCGATGCCCCCAGCGGGGCGTTGCCCCGCTCTACAGGGTGGACCGCCGCGGTTCTGTAGCGCCGGGCAACGCCCGGCGGGGCTTTCCCGGCGATGCCCCAGCGGGGCGTTGCCCCGCTCTACAGGGTGGGCCGCCGTGGTTCCGTAGCGCCGGGCAACGCCCGGCGGGGCTTTCCCGGCGATGCCCCAACGGATGTGCGCGGTGCCGCGCATCCGATGCGGATCACCAGCTGTACAGCTTCCAGTAGACCGGCGAAACGCCGTCCTTGTCGTTGTCCATGCGGCCATCGCCGTTGCGGTCGTAGAGATAGAACGGCGCGCCGCGCGCCGGGGTGACCTTGACCATGCGCAGCTGGGTGCCGACGCGGTATTCCTCGACGGTATCGCCGTTGTCCATGGTGCGGCGGGTGACTTCGGCGCCGCTCACGTCCACCGGCGGCGCGTCGGCGTTCCGGCCCGTACTGGCGCAGCCGGCCAAGGCAAGCAGGGGAATCAGCAACAGGTGTTTCATCGTGGCGGCTCCTCGCGTCGGTATCTCTCCGGATTATGCCTGCGCCGGAGTTGGCGCGCGTCGTCCAGCGGTCCGGCGCGTAGAATCGACGCATGAGCAGATTAGTCCTGATCGACGGGTCCAGTTACCTGTACCGCGCGTTCCACGCGTTGCCGCCGCTGTCCAACGCCGCCGGCGAGCCCACCGGTGCGCTGTTCGGCGTGGTCAACATGCTGCGCGCCACGCTCAAGGAGAAGCCCGACTACGTGGCCTTCGTGGTCGACGCGCCGGGCAAGACCTTCCGCGACGACCTGTACGCCGAGTACAAGGCCAACCGCCCGCCGATGCCCGACGACCTGCGCGCGCAGGTGCAGCCGATGTGCGACATCGTGCACGCACTGGGCATCGACATCCTGCGCGTGCCGGGGGTGGAGGCCGACGACGTGATCGGCACGCTGGCACTGGCCGCGGCCGCCGACGGGCTGGAGGTGACGATCTCCACCGGCGACAAGGATTTCGCCCAGCTGGTGCGTCCGGGCGTGGAGCTGGTCAACACCATGACCGGCAGCCGCACCGATTCCGACGCGGCGGTGATGGACAAGTTCGGCGTGCGCGCCGACCAGATCGTCGATTACCTGGCGCTGATGGGCGACACCGTGGACAACGTGCCGGGCGTGGAGAAGTGCGGCCCCAAGACCGCCGCCAAGTGGCTGGCCGAATACGGCACGCTGGACGGCGTGATCGCCGCCGCGCCGGCGATGAAGGGCAAGATCGGCGAGAACCTGCGCGCCGCGCTGCCGCGGCTGCCGCTCAACCGCGACCTGGTCACCATCCGCACCGATGTGGAACTGGAGCAGGGCCCGCGCGACCTGCGCCTGCGCGACCAGCACGTGGACAGCCTGCGCGAACTGTACGGCCGTTATGGTTTCACCCAGGCGCTGCGCGAGCTGGGCGGCGTGGCGGCGCCCGCCGCGGCCGACGAGGCCAAGGTCAGCCTGCGCGGTACCGCCGCCGGTTTCGCCCGCTCCAGCGAGGGGGTGCCGGCCGTCGAGACGGATCCGGCGATGGCGGACAAAGGCCAGTACGAGACGGTGTTCACCGATGAACAGCTGCAGGCCTGGATCGAACGGCTGCAGGCCGCTACCGAGTTCGCCTTCGATACCGAGACCGATGCGCTGGACGCGATGCGCGCGCGGCTGGTCGGCGTGAGCCTTGCGGTCGAGCCGGGCAGGGGCGCTTACATCCCGGTCGGCCACGATTACCCCGGCGCGCCGGTGCAGTTGCCGACGGCACAGGTGTTGGACGCGCTGCGCCCACTGCTGGAAGACGCCGGCAAGCGCAAGCTCGGCCAGCATGGAAAGTACGACATCCACGTGCTGCGGCGCCATGGCGTGGAGGTGCGCGGCTACGCCGACGACACCATGCTGGAGAGCTTCGTGCTCAACTCCACCGCTACCCGCCATGACATGGATTCGCTGGCGCACCGCTATCTCGGCTACACCACCACCAAGTTCGAGGAAGTCGCCGGCAAGGGCGCCAAGCAGATTTCGTTCTCGCAGGTGGGCATCGACGAGGCCGGCCATTACGCCGCCGAGGACTCGGACATCACCCTGCGCCTGCATCGCGTGCTGGCGCCGCAGCTGGCGGCCGAACCGGCGCTGGAAAAGGTGTATCGGCAGATCGAGATGCCGCTGGTGCCGGTGCTGGCGCGGATCGAGGCCAACGGCGTGTGCGTCGACAGCGCCGAACTTCGGCGGCAGAGCGCGGACCTGTCCTCGCGCATGCTCGCCGCGCAGCGCAAGGCCACCGAACTGGCCGGGCGCAGCTTCAACCTGGATTCGCCCAAGCAGCTGCAGGCGGTGCTGTTCGACGAACTGGGCCTGCCGGCGCTGGTGAAGACCCCCAAGGGCCAGCCCAGCACCAACGAGGAAGCGCTGGAAGCCATCGCCGAGCAGCACGAACTGCCGCGCGTGATCCTGGAGTACCGCGGCCTGGCCAAGCTGCGCAGCACCTATACCGACAAGCTGCCGGAGATGGTCAATCCCGATACCGGCCGCGTGCACACCAGCTACCACCAGGCCGGTGCCGCCACCGGGCGCTTGTCCTCGTCCGATCCGAACCTGCAGAACATCCCGATCCGCACCGACGACGGCCGCCGCATCCGCAAGGCCTTCATCGCACCGCCGGGGCGCCGGCTGATGGCCTGCGACTACTCGCAGATCGAACTGCGCATCATGGCCCACCTGTCCGAGGACCCGGGCCTGATCCGCGCCTTCGAACAGGGCGTGGACGTACACCGCGCCACCGCCGCCGAGGTGTTCGGCCGCACGCTGGAAGAGGTCACCGCGAACGAGCGCCGCGCCGCCAAGGCGATCAACTTCGGCCTGATGTACGGCATGAGCGCCTTCGGCCTGGCCAAGAACCTGGGCATCGACCGCGGCCAGGCGCAGGACTACGTGGCGCTGTACTTCAGTCGCTACCCGGCGGTACGCGATTTCATGGAGCGCATGCGCGTGCAGGCGCGCGAACACGGCTACGTGGAGACCTTGTTCGGCCGTCGCCTGTACCTGAACGACATCCACGCCCGCAACCAGGGCCTGCGCGCAGGCGCCGAACGTGCGGCGATCAACGCGCCGATGCAGGGCACCGCCGCCGACATCATCAAGCGCGCGATGGTCAGCGTGGACGACTGGCTCGCCGGCCATCGCGGGCAGGCGCAGATGATCCTGCAGGTGCACGACGAACTGGTGTTCGAGGCCGATGCGGACTTCATCGATACGCTGCGCGGGGAAGTGGAGTCGCGCATGACCGCCGCGGCGGAACTGCGGGTGCCGCTGGTGGTGGATACGGGGGTGGGTGACAACTGGGACGAGGCGCACTGACGGCAATTCACCTCGATGGCGCGTGGCGCGTGGCGGCGTGGCGGACATGGCCGTGGCCGAACGGCATGCGTGGCGCAGGACCAGGCACACTCCATTTCGCCCGCGCATGCTCCGTCCAGGAGTGCTTCCCGGAGGGTCATGCGCTCCTTGGTGCCGGGGTATTCGCATGGCGAATGAGGTCCAGTGAATTTCACGATGCATGCCATTCGTCTGCATCGAACCGCGCGGATTTCCAATTATTTAACGCTTGTGGCGCCATTGCTGGAACGTTGCGTAATGCATTGCGTGGCCAATCATGCGTGCCTTCTTTTCCGGATGAATCCCTCCTTAATCATCCCGAAATAAATGGCTGTTCTTCACGAACCATCAATGTCCGTGGTGGTCATATAGCCCGTGACAGGTGCAACGCCTGTCGCGGATCTCTCCCATCCCCTGGAGCAGATCTCGGAGCGGGGATTCCTCCCCAAATCGCCGCTCCTCCAGCCCCGTCGACCCCCCCCTGGTCGGCGGGGCTTTTTTTTTGCGTTGTCCGTTCCGGCCTGCCGGCCAGCGCAGGCAATACGCTCGGGGGATCGTGCAAGGCTTCGACCCCTGCCCACAGATCCGCGCACGTGCCGACGTGGCGGTTGTCGCGCGCCGGCGGCGGTCTGGGCATCATGGCGGAACAGACAGGAACGGGAATGCAGGCCGATGTCGGACATGTTCACGCTGGCGATGCCGTGGTGGGAGTTCATCCTGCGTGCGGTGGTGGTCTACGTCGTGGTGCTGGGGATGGTGCGGCTGACCGGCAAGCGCGCTCTGGGCCAGATCACGCCGTTCGACGTGCTGCTGATCGTGCTGCTGGGCAACGCGGTGCAGAACGCACTGCTGGGACAGGACACCTCGCTCGCCGGCGGCCTGCTGCTGGCGGCGACCCTGATCGCGATCAACTACGCGGTGGGCTGGCTCACCACGCGCAACCTGCGCATGGAGCGGCTGATCGAGGGCGAACCCGTGCTGATCGCGCGCGATGGCCGCCTGCTGGACTCGGTGCTGCGCCGCGAGCTGATCACGTACGCCGATTTCGACGCCGCGATGCGCCAGCAGGGATGCCGCGGCATCGAGGAGGTCGAGCTGGCGCTGCTCGAGATAAATGGCCACATCACCATCGTGCCGCGCAGGCAGGACGCATAGGGTCGGACCGCCGCAGGAACCTGTGGCGGATGACCCGGCGCCATCGCCCATGACCTTCCGCGCGCGGTCGGGGCGGAAGACGGTCGCCAGCGCAGCGTGTTCGCGTGGCGGGGGCGGATGGCGCTACCGCGCCGGATGACGCCCGGTCACAGCCACTCGCGCGGAACCAGGTACCCGGCCAGCCGCGCCTCGTCGCTGCCGCTTTCCGGCTGGTAGCCGTATTCCCAGCGCACGCGCGGCGGCAGGCTCATCAGGATGCTTTCGCTGCGCCCGCCACTCTGCAGGCCGAACAGGGTGCCGCGGTCGTAGACCAGGTTGAACTCGACATAGCGGCCGCGCCGGTACAGCTGGAACTCGCGTTCGCGCTCGCCGTACGGCGTGTCCTTGCGGCGCGCGACGATGGGCAGGTAGGCATCCAGGAAGCCGTCGCCGACCGCGCGCAGGTAGGCGAAGTCGCGCTCGAAATCGCCATGCAGGTCGTCGAAGAAAAGGCCGCCGACGCCGCGGGTCTCATTGCGGTGCTTGAGGAAGAAATACTCGTCGCACCAGCGCTTGTGCTCGTCGTAGCGCTGCCCGCCGAACGGCGCGCACAGGTCGCGCGCGGTTTCGTGCCAGTGGCGCACGTCCTCGTCGAACGGATAGAACGGGGTCAGGTCGAAACCGCCGCCGAACCAGGCCGCGACCGCCTTGCCGTCGCGCTCGGCCTGGAAGTAGCGCACGTTGGCGTGGGTGGTGGGCAGGTAGGGATTGAGTGGGTGAAACACCAGCGATACGCCGCAGGCGCGCCACGAGGCGCCGGCCAGTTCCGGGCGATGGGCCGAGGCGGAGGGCGGCAGGCGGGTGCCGGAGACGTCGGAGAAGCCGATGCCGGCCTGCTCGAACACCGCGCCATCGCGCAGCACACGGGTACGGCCGCCACCGCCCAGGGATGGGCCGGTATCGCGGGAGGCGGGGTTGCCGTCGCCGGCGCGCTGCCAGCGGTCTTCGACGAAGCGGGCATGGCCGTCGGCCTGTTCGATGGCGCTGCAGATGCGGTCCTGCAGATCGGTGAGATAGTCGCGTACGCGGTCGAAATCGTTCATGCGGCTACTGTAGCGCAGGCGCTCAGCGGAACAGCGCGCGCACCTCGTCGCGGCACAGCTTGACCACCAGCCAGCCATGCAGGCCGGCGAAGGCCAGCGCGGTGGCGCCGGCGCCGATCAGTGCGGTCCAGCGGCTGGCCTGCATCTGCGCCAGGACTTCCCGGCTGTCGGGCGAATCCTGGAAGCCGGACGGCAGGATGGTCTGCATCGCCGCGAACATGCCGTCCACCAGCGGCAGCATGGCGAAGTTGGCCAGCGCTACCACGACCAGGAACACGATGAAGCCGATCCGCCCCCATTCGCGGTGGCGCAGAAACGCCCACGACACCACGAGCAGGGCCACGGACGACAGCAGCATCAGCAGGGTCAGCGACAGCGCATGCCGTGCGGCCCATTGCATCGCCGTGGGCACCGGCAATCCCTGCTGCTGCAGCCAGCCCATCGGGTCGAGCCGGCCCAGCACCGCCACCAGCAGCAGCTGGAACAGGCTCCAGGCGATGGACAGGCCGGCCATCAGCAGCGACAGCCTGGCGGTGACGTCTACGAAGGCGGCGGCCGGCGAGCGCGTGGAACGCAGTGGGGGAAGTTCGGGCTGGATCACACGGGGCATTGTGGGCGATGGTCGGGCGCACTATCGCCGGATTCGCGGCTTTTTTACAGGCAGCGGGAACGGCTCCGGCCCTCCCGGCAGCGCCAGGGGGGCGGGCTATAGCGGTTGCCGCGCTGCCATCGGCAGTACGTGGCGTTCGCTCAACGGTGCCAGCTTCACGCCGTGCGGTGGCCGCAGCGGAATCCAGGCCAGTTCGGCGATTTCGGCCTGCGCACGCGGCGTGCCGTCCACCCGCACCAGGAACGATTCGCCCTGCACGCGCCGGCCTGGCTCGTTGACCGCCTCGTCCTCGAAGGTGCCGAGGGCGAGCGCGCCCTCGGGGCGCAGCGCCACGCCCAGTTCCTCGCGCAGTTCGCGGGCCAGGGTGCGCAGCGCATCCTCGCCGGGCTCGCGCTTGCCGCCGGGCTGGATGAAGGTGCCTGAGCCGTGCTTGCGCACCACCAGCACGCGGCCGGCGTCGTCGAGGATCACCGCGGTGACGATGCGGATGGGGGCGGTCATGGAACAGAACCGGGAAGAGTTGGAGGCGCGACCGGGCACAGGATGCACGGTGTTTCCCGGCAGTCAATCGTCGTTGATCAACTGGCGCATGATTTCCATCCAGCGCGCCTGCTGCTGTTGGCTCGGCATGTCGATGCGCCACTCGGGCATGTCGATGTCGCGCATCTGCACGAACAGGCCGCTGGCCTGTTGATTCTCGCGACGGATGCGGCTGTTTGCCGAAGCGGCGGCGACGCTGCTTGCCAGGTTGGTACTCGTGTTGATGATGCCCCCTCCCGACTGGGAGTTGACCCTCCAGGAGCGGACATCGGCAAACGTGTATTGCTTGATGAAAGGCCCATTTTTCAGGCGGATGACACGTTCGTCCGGAACCAGCGCGATGCCCGTATGGCCCTCCATGTGGGAGTACTTTGCGCCCTGGGTGAATGCGTTGACGACCTCGGCGGGGAGGACGTGTTTACTGGAGCCGGCCAGCACGATGATGGCGGCGATGATCCAGCCGATGAAGCCGATGATGGGGATCAACCCGCAGACGGTACCGATGGCGCCCCATGCCAGCCAGGACCTGCCTTTCAGTTTTGCAATGAGGGCGAGCAGTCCACCTCCGAACAGGGCGAACACGATGGAGGGCAGGAAGATATAGGCAAGATCCATGTTCATTTTTTTGGCCGGTGTGTGCCAAGGCTGCCGCCATGGCGGCAGCCTTCAGGGCGTGGGTTTGAAGATTGTTTTCGGCCTTCGAGCAGGCCGGCTACCAAATGATCGAGCGCTTTGCCGCCGACCTCGCTGGGCAGGTTTTGCCCAGGCTGGCCGGCGCCAGGACCGGCTGCCGACGGCGAGACGTTGATGAAGGCCACCGGGTGGGTGTTGACCTTGCGAATGCGCCCCTGGCCTTCATCCTGGTATTGGCCGAACGAGGCATTCACGTCGAGAACCGTGCCTGGCGTCTGGCCACGGCGCATGCTGCGGAAGGCAGAGAATGCCGTGGGGTATCGTCAGAACCCCTGCATGATGCAATCGGCGGGGTTGCCTCGACATTCTTTCTCCGCGGCAGGGGCGTTCGTCGGAATGCTGGTGTCGGGTCCGTATTCGACCAGTACGCGTCCGGAGCGGTCGGTGATCTGCACGCGGGTGACGACGGCATTTACCTTTTGCGCGTTCAAGTCCGCCGACTGTGCGAAGAAGAAGACCTTCAGGCGTGGCTTCCGGTCCCACCGGGTGCGCATGGCTTCCAGCTCGCGGGCGATGGCTTCGTCGGCAACCGGGGCAAAGGCCATCTGGTCGCGGTTGGCCCACGTATAGGTGTACTGCGGGGAGTCGCTGAAATAACGGGTGATGCCGCCTTCGAACTCCTTGACTACAAAGCCCTTGCGCTGGAAGTCGTAGCTTTCCAGTTGCGTATCTTCCAGTTCAACCCACGCATAGGGATGCGCTGCGGCCTGGGCGATACCCTGCTCGATCTGCGGCTTGATCGCCTGCAGCAGGTCGTTCTTGCGGAAGGCGTCGCTGCTTTGCCGGTATTCGCGGGAGTACACCTCGGCCATCTTCTCGAAGTCCGGCGGCAGCTTCGAGGCGGCGGCATACAGGAACATCACCTGCTGCCCGCTGGTCAATTCGGGGTAGCTGGACAAGGGCCTGTCGGCGTCGGGCTTGGGCAGTGCGTCCTGTTTTGCGGCTTCTACGCCCTTTTCCTTTGCGGCTTCAAGCAGGCTGCCGGCGGGCGGAGCATCGTTGTTGCTGTCGTCGTTCTTCTTGCCGCCACAGGCGGCCAGCAGCAGTGCGGCTGCCAGTGCGGTGAGGTGCAGGGTGGTTTTGGTCATCGCTTGTCTCCGGTGTTCTGGCTGGAGGTGAAAGGGATCAGAAAAGCGGCTCGTTCCAGCTGCTGACGTGGCCGTTCAGGAGATTGACCTGTCCGATCTGCAGGCCATTGGCGTAAGCCATGATGGTCAGCGTCTGGCTGGCGGCCTGGTTGTTGCGGTTGCCGGTAGTTGGCTTGCCCAGCAGGTCGCGTACTTCCTGCTCGGTCATGCCTTTGCGCAGGCGCTTCCATTTCTCGGGGTCCTGCCATGCCTCGGCGGCGCCTTGCGTGCCGTTGGATGACGGGCCTTCAAGTGCCGCCACCCGCGCTTCGAGGGCGGCGAGGCGTTGCAGCACCGCGCTGTTGTCCTGCTGTGCGGCGGCGTTGAAGGCAGTGGCCGACAGCAGCGTGGCGGCGACCGCCATGCGGGCGATGGGAATGTGCTTCATGGTCTTTATTCCTGGGGAGTGGCGGTATCGGTGGGCGGGAGCACGGTGCGCTTGAGGCCGAAGGCCGCCAGCGCCAGGGCGGTGAGCAGGCATAGCCACAGGCCGACGCCGGTGCCCAGCGTGTCCAGCAACCGTCCGGCGATGGCGTTGCCCATCCGTGCATCGAACTGGCTGGCCTGTTGGGTGACCTTCCTGATCGCCCAGGCCACGTCCCAGAACGGCTTGAGGGTGGCCAGCAGCGGCAGCAGCAGCGCCAGCCAGGCAACGCGGCTGCGCCAGAACAACGGCAGCGCGCAGGCGAGGATGGCCAGCCACGGCAGGAAGCTGCCGCCTACCGAAGTGCCGAGCTGCTGGGACAGGTCCGACAGGCCGACGAGGCTGAAAGAGCGGCCCTCGCCGCCAAAGGGGTGCCTGATTTTCAGGTAGGGCAGGAGCAGGGCCGATACCGCGAACACTGCGTACAGGCCCAGCACGGGCTTGCCCAGTCGCGTGATCCCGCCTTGCAGGCCCTCGGCCGTACCGGGGGAGTTGGCCTTGAGCGTGCCAAGCGCCGCACCGCCCACGCCTCCCAGCCTGCCGGCCAGCTCGCTGGCCTTCTCTCTCAGCAGGACTTCGTCGCCGACCTTTGCCAATGACTGCAAGGTGCTGTCTTCGCCGAACTGCAGTTCGACCGTCTGGTTGACGGCCGGAGCGCTGTCGCTGCGCCACTGGCCGATCTGGAAGGCGAATTGCTGGCCGGTGGCGGCAACCAGTCCTTTGCCATCGCTGGCGTTGTAGTGAATGATCTTTCCCCGCATGTGGATCCCTCGCTGTGCGTTGCCCCGGACGACGGTTGCCGGTGTCGCACTGTTGGCGAAGGCGGGTGGAATCGTCCCCACGCGCTTCAAACGAAGTTCAAACGTTTTTCATGTCGCTGATCTGAAAGGATTTTCAGGATCGGCAGTGGGGCATCAGGGGGAAGGGAATGGCAGTGGAAACGGGTACGGGGGGGGCGCCAGTGGCGTATCGCTGGAGGTTCGGCAAGGCCGAGTTCGACGAGGGACGTCTGCAACTGGTCGTTGATGGCCATGTCGTCGACCTGGAGCGCAAGCCGCTGGAGGTATTGCAGTACCTGTTGCGCCATGCCGGCGAAGCGGTGACCAAGGAAGAACTGCTGTCCGCCGTCTGGGACGGGCGGGTAGTCGTGGAGGCCGTGCTGACCAATGCGGTAGGCAAGCTGCGTCGTGCGCTGGGCGATGAAACCGGGGCGATGATCGCCACCCTGCCCCGGGTGGGTTACCGGCTCGAAGGCCGGGTCAACCATCAGGTGGTGGAGTACATCCCGCTCGGCAGCCGGCTTTCGGCCGGCGACAGCGTGCCCCGTCGCAGCAACTGGCGGCTGGAAGAGGCGCTGGCCCGTGGCGGTGATGGCGAGGTATGGCTGGCACGGCATGCCAAGACCGGGCAGGCGCGTGTATTCAAGTTCAGCCTGGATGGGCAGCGCCTGACTGGCCTCAAGCGCGAGGTGACGGTCGCGCGCCTGCTGGAGCAGGCTTTGGGCGAGCGCCGCGAATTCGTCAAGCTGATCGACTGGGATTTCGAGCAGGCACCCTATTTCATCGAATTCGAGCATGGCGGTACCGGGCTCGATCGCTGGCAGGACGATGCCGGGCATGGCATCGACGCCGTGCCGCTGGCTATGCGGTTGGCGCTGTTCTGCGAGGCCGCCGATGCGGTAGCCGAGGCGCATGGTGTCGGCGTGCTGCACAAGGACCTGAAGCCGGCCAACCTGTTGCTTGCCGGCGAGCCGGATGCGCTGCACCTGCGGGTGGCGGACTTCGGCAGCAGCCGCGTGTTCGAGTTGGGTGTGCTGGAAGGACTGGGCATCACCCGTCTGGGCCTGACCCAGACCCAGACGCTGTCATCGGACAGCGGCACGCCGCTGTACCTGGCCCCGGAGGTGGTGGCCGGGCAGGCGCCCAGCGTCAGGAGCGACGTCTATGCGCTGGGCGTCACCCTGTATCAGATGGTGGTGGGCGACTTCCGGCGTCCGCTCGCACCGGGCTGGGAAGCGGATATCGACGACCCGCTGTTGCGCGAGGATATTGCCGATGCCGCCAATGGTGACGCCACCAAGCGGCTGGATTCGGCCGCGCTGCTGGCCGCGCGCATCCGTGACCTGTCCGGCAGGCGGGAAAGAAAGGCGCTGGAGGAGGCCGTCAGGGAGCGCATCGCCCAGGGTGAGGCGAAGCTGGCGCGGGTACGTGCGCGACGGCCGTGGGTGTTGGCGACGATGGCCGCATTGGCGCTCGGCCTGGGTGGGGCTGGCTGGTTGTTGCAACGGACCTGGGTATCCGAACGCGAGGCGGTCGAGCAGCGGGACATTGCCCGCGCGCTGAATCGCTTCGTGGCCGATGACATTCTCAAGGCCACCAATCCGTTCGAATCGGCCAAAGAGTCGATGACGATGAAGGAGGCACTGGAGCGTGCAGCTCCCAGGATCGAACAGCGCTTCTCAGCGCAGCCTGAAGTGGCTGCACCGTTGCACGAGATCGTCGCGCAGGCGTACTACCAGCAGGCCGACTATGCCAGTGCCGCGACTCATTTCCGGGCCGCAGCGAGGTTGTACGGGCGATTGCAGGGGACTGGCAGCGCGCCGGAGTTGCTGCAGGAAGCATTGCTTGGCGAAACACTGGCACGTGCTGGCGATGTTCGGCAGGCCCGTACTCTGTTGGACGAGGTTGCCGCCGGAATCGAGAAGGCGCCCGCGACAGAGCGCCCGTTACTGTGGATTTACCATGATCGTGCATTGGCGTGGTGCCATTTCCAAGGTGGCGAATTGCCACTGGCAGTGCAGCCGCTGGAGCATGCGCTTGGCCAGCTGGCGCTGTTGCCGGAACCCAATGATGAGCTGCAGTTCGGGATTGTGCAGGCACTGGCAATGGCGCGTGGCATGGCGGGCCTGCCGATGGATGAGGTGCGGGCGTTGCAGCAGAAAACCATCGAGCGGTTGCAGGCGGCCAAGGGTACGGTATCCATGCCAATGGCCTTGTCGGCTCGTTACGGTGCCCTTCGGCTGCGCATGCTGATGGGTGAGGAGCGTTCGCTCGAACAGGACTACCGTGACGTCATCGCCGAGATGACGGAGGTGATGGGGCCTCGGAGCGAAAGCACATTGCTGGCGATGCATGGTTTGGCGCACATCCTTTTCAAGCAGGAAAAGTGGGCCGAGTGCAGGCAGATGGCTGCCAAGGTCAGGCAGGGCATGGTCGAGCGGTTCGGACCGGGACACATCCATTCGGCCAATATCGGCAATACCCAAGGCTTGTGTCTGCTAGGCGATGATCGGGTTGAGGAGGCTCATGCCCAGCTCGTTGCAGTAATGCGCGAGATCGATGGCAAGGAGGGCAAGACCTACGGCATGGTCAGGACGGCCGTCCAGGTCAACTTCGGGCACGTGCTGGCCGAACAGGGCAAATGGGACGAGCTGGCAGCCCTGCTTGATGGCATGCGGGGCGCGATGCTGTTCAAGGCCAGTTCGGAAGGGCGGGCAGAACGGACGATGCTTGAAGGCCGTCTGGCGGCAGCCCGGGGTGACAAGAGCAGAGCGAGTGGATTGCTGGAGGAATCCATTGCCGTGCTGTCGGAAAAGAACCCGCCGGATTATTGGCTCATCCGGCTTGCTCGACGCGAGTTGAGCAAGCTGGGGTGAGCTGTTTGAAGCATCTTGCCGGCCTGTTCGTGTGCGGTCCTGCGTCAGTGCATGACCGCCACGGTACGTCAGCATAGTCTTCTCCCCGCCCGCGGAGCAGGCAGGGGGCTGGAAGGGGGCTCCTCGCAAACCTCAAAGCACCCGTTTAAATATACGGAACTCAGCGATTCTCTGGTTTTGATGCGGAGGTGAAGATTCTTGCCAGTAATGCTTTCAGGGGCACTTGCTGTGCATTTTCCGCATGGGCCTTGGCGGGAGCGTCGGCAGCGGAAGCTGAACCGGAATTCAGCCCGGCGATTGCCAGGGCCAACGCAAGCATGACCTTCGTTTTCATTGAAACCTCCATTTGATTGAGTGGAATCGTTGAAAGAAGAGCGGCCCACTCAAAGGGCCGCCCTTGTCCGTCTCACTTCAGGTGTTCCTCGAACAGCTTGAGGATGCGCTTGTACTCGTCCAGCCAGGAATCGGCGCGGGTGAAGCCGTGGCGTTCCAGCGGGTACGGGGCGATCGACCAGTTGTCCTTGTGCAGTTCGATCAGGCGCTGGGTCATGTTGACCGAATCCTGGAAGAACACGTTGTCGTCCATCATGCCGTGGGCGATCAGCAGGTGGTCCTGCAGGCCCTCGGCGTACTCGATGGGCGAGGACACGCGGTAGGCCTCGGGGTCGATGTCCGGGGTGTTGAGGATGTTGCTGGTATAGCCGTGGTTGTACTGGTGCCAGTCGCCGACCGGGCGCAGCGCGGCGCCGGCCTTGAACGTGCCCGGCGCGCGGTACAGCGCCATGAAGGTCATGAAGCCGCCGTAGGAGCCGCCGTAGATGCCGGCATGGTCGCGGTCGCCCTGCTGGGTTTCCACCAGCCAGTCCAGGCCGTCCTGGTAGTCCTCCAGCTCCGGGTGGCCCATGTTGCGGTAGATGGCCGTGCGCCAGTCGCGGCCGTAGCCCTCGCTGCCGCGGTAGTCCATGTCCAGCACGATGTAGCCCTTCTGCACCAGCAGGTTGTGGAACATCTGCTCGCGGAAGTAGGTGGGGTAGCGCTGGTGCACGTTCTGCAGGTAGCCGGCGCCGTGCACGAACATCACGACCGGGTACTTCCTGCCCGGCTCCTTCTGCGCGGGGCCGTAGTACTTGGCCCAGACCACGCCGGCGCCATGCTTCGATGGCACTGCGACGAGCTGCGGCTGGATCCACTCGCGCGCCTTGAATTCGGCGCTGCGGGTGTCGGTGAGCACGCGCGCGCTGCCGCCCGCGGCCGGCACCACCGCCAGCTGCGCCGGCAGGTAGGCGCCGGAGTAGCGCACCAGCAGCTGCTGGCCGTCGGGGGAGAGCGAGAAGTCCTCCACGCCGTTGAGGTCGGTGAGTTCGCGCACCTGGCCGCTGGCGGCATCGACGCCGCACACCTCGTAGTCGTGCGGCGCCTGCTGGTTGCACAGCACGTAGAAGCCCTTGCCGTCGGCCGAGGGCACCGGCGCGGAGGTCTCCCACTTGCCGCTGGTCAGCGCGCGCGGCTTGCCGGTGCCGGCCTGGGTGTACAGGTGCGAGAAGCCCGATTCCTCGGACAGCAGCCACAGCGTGCGGCCGTCTGCCATCCAGCCGAAATCGTTGAAGCCCCAGTTGATCCAGCCCGGATCGGTGAGGCGGTGGCGGTTCTGCATGCGGCCATCGCCGCCGACGCTGACGATCCAGCGGTCCTTGTTGTCGTTGGCGCGCAGCATCACCGCGGCCTGGCTGCCATCGGCGTTCCAGCGGATGCCGCCGCCCATGAAATCGCTCATCACCTGCACGGTGCGGTCGCCCTTGAGCGGCTCCTTGCCGGCGGCCTTGCGCAGCGCGGCCAGCGGATCGGTGCCGATGCCCGGCAGGGCGTCCAGCGCCAGCGGGCGGACCTGGCCGGTGGCCACGTCGACGAACCACAGCGCATGCGGCGCGGAACCGTTGCGGCCGACGCGGGTGCGGGTGTCCTCGGTTTCCTCGTAGCCGGACTCGGTCACGTACAGCGGCATCTTGCCGCCGCGGCCGTCCTCGAAATTCTTCGGCTTGGTCGCCACGATCAGGTGGGTGGCATCGGGCGAGAGCGCGCTGTCCACGATCTCCACGTCCGCGCCCAGGTAGACCGGACCGGGCGCACGGGTCGGGTCGGCCTGGCGCCAGCGCTCGCCCTGCTCGCGCAGCGTGTCGCGCTGGGCGCGGTCGCGGCGCAGGGTTTCCAGCGTGCGCATCTGCTGGTCGCGCAGCACGTCGGCCTTGGGCGCGTCGGCGGGGTTCTTCTCGGCCTTGAGCTGGGCGGCCAGGGCGATGGCGCCGCTGCCGGCGTTCCAGTGGTACCAGTTGTTGCCAACGTTCCAGATCAGGCCGCCATCGGTGGCGAAATCCACGCCCGAGGCACGCTCGTTGCCGCGCGTGAGCTGGGTCAGCGCACCGCTGCGCAGGTCGCGCACGAACACGTCGCCATTGCGCACGAAGGCCATGCGCTGGCGCTGGCGGTCATAGACGCGGTTGGCCGCATCCAGGGTGCCGCGCTGGTCGTCGGCGACCTGGGCGGCCACGCCACCGGCCAGCGGCTGGCGGAAGGTGTCGCGTACCGGGCTGCCCTGGCGCTTGAGCGTGTACTCGACCTGCTGGCCGTTCCACGACCACCAGGCCGATTCCACCGGCGGCCCGATCCAGTCCGGGTCGGCCATCGCCTGTTCGATGGTGATCGGCGTGGGCGCGGCATGGACGCTACCGGTGGCGGCGGCCAACAGCAGCAGGGACAGGGGCAGGAGTCTGGGCATCACGGGCACCGTTGGAGAAAACCGGCAAAGCCTAGCAGCCCGCTTCCAGGATGGGCTGGGCCACTGGTCATGGGCCAGCCGGCAAACCGCCGGCCAGGCCGGCGCGGCAGGCGCTCCGGGGCCGCCGCCGCGTTTGTCCGGTTTCCGCCAGCGGCTATGCTGGGCGCCGGCCGCGCTATGGTTCCGCGGCGGTTTTCCCTGAAGGTCGTCCCGCGTGCCTGTTGCCCCTCCGATTTCTCCTGCCCCGCATCCTCTCGCCGTCGGTGCGCCCGGGCGGCCGCTGGCGGCGATCGCCACTTCGCGGATCGACCTGTCCACATTCCTTGAACACGTGCGTGGCGTGGCGGCACTGCTGCCGCCCGGCCGCCATGCGGTCAACCTGTGCGAGGACCGCTACCGGTTCCTGGTCGGCTTCTGTGCGGTCGCCCTGCGCGGACAGGTGAACCTGCTGCCGCCCTCGCGCGCGCCGGCGGTCGTGGCCGAAGTGCAGCAGCGCCATGACCAGGCCTGGTGCCTGGGCGACGCCGCACCCGATCCGCTGCCGCCGGGCTGGTTCGCGTTGCCGGAGGAACTTCCGCGGCTGCCGGGCGATGTTCCGCAGCTCGATGCGGCGCAGCTGGTCGCCATCGGCTTCACCTCGGGCAGCACCGGCGCGCCGGCGGCCAATCCCAAGACCTGGGGCGCGTTCGTGACCAGCACCGCGCAGAACCTGCAGGCGCTGGGCGACCTGTGGAGCGGGCAGGTGCCCTCGGTGGTCGCCACGGTGCCGCCGCAGCACATGTACGGCATGGAGATGTCGGTGCTGCTGCCGCTGCTGGCGCCGGCCGTTCTTCCCGCAGGACGTGGCGCAGGCGCTGGCCGAGGTGCCCGCGCCGCGGCTGCTGGTCACCACGCCGGTGCACCTGAAGGCGCTGGTCGAAGCGGGCGTGGACCTGCCGCCGCTGGCCGGCATCGTCACCGCCACCGCGCCGTTGCCGCAGCCGCTGGCCGAAGCGGCCGAAGCGCGTTTCGCCACGGAAGTGCGCGAAGTGTTCGGTTCCACCGAGACCTGCATCTTCGCCCGCCGCCGCACCGCCCGGGAGCAGGCATGGACGCTGTTGCCGGGCGTGCGCCTGGAACCGCAGGAGGACGGCACCCTGGTCCACGCGCCGCACCTGCCGGCGGCGGTGCTGCTGGCCGACCTGGTCGAGCTGTTGCCGGCAGGCCGTTTCCTGCTGCGCGGCCGCCGCGCCGACCTGCTGGAGATCGCCGGCAAGCGCGCGTCGCTGGGCGACCTGACGCGGCGCCTGCAGGCGGTGCCCGGCGTGCGCGATGCGGTGATGGTGCAGCTGGACCCGGAGCCGGGTCAGGCGGTGGGCCGCATCGCGGCACTGGTGGTGGCGCCGGAGCGCGATGAGGCGGAGATCCTGCGCGAACTGCGCGCGGGCATGGACCCGGTGTTCCTGCCGCGCCCGTTGCGCAGGGTGGCGTGCCTGCCGCGCAACGAGACGGGGAAGTTGCCGAGGGATGCGGTGCTGGCGTTGCTGCGGGGTGGGGAATAATCCGGCCGTTGCCGTTGCCCGTGATTTTGCTGTGCCCTTGGCATTTGACTCACCCCGGCCGTAGAGCGAGCCGAGCACCGCAGTGGGCTGAGGGGCGAAGAGGCGCACGTGTCTGAGCGAAGCGAGTTGTGCGCCGTCCCCTCGGCACGCGAGGAGCGTAGGGAACCGGCGGGCGCAGCCCGACGGATCGCGGCCCGGCCCGTGTTTCTCTTGGTTACTTCTCTTTGCTCGTGCAAAGAGAAGTAACCAAGAGAAGTGTTTTTCCAACAGCCGAATGGCTGGTCAAGCACGCCCCTGCCTCCGCGCCCTCCGTGCCTGCGGCACTCCGGGTCCACTACGCCGCCGGGATTTTTCGACGAGACATCCCTGTCTCGTCGAAAAACGACGTGCGTCCCTGCACGTCGCCCCTGCGGGGTCTTGTCCGTCGGCTCCGTCGCTACGGAAGGGGATCCGGAAGTCAAAAGCCAAGGCAAGAGCAGAATCAGGGGCAACCGCAACCGCAACCGCAACCGCAGTCAGGCGCCGTGCACCCCGTCGATCTCCACCCGCAGATCGCGCCGGCACACTTCCGCGTGCAGCACGATGTATGGCACCTCCGCCGGCAGCTGCCGCGCCAGCGCCTGCCGTATCGCCGGGATCTCCGCCGCATCGCGTACGTAGACCTTCAGCCGGCTGCCCGCGCCGAAATGCGCCGGCAATGCCGGCAGGCGCGCGCGCGCCGTGCCCACCAGCGCGTCGAGATTGGCGAAGGTTTCCTCCAGCTGGCGCAGCGTGTCCTCGCCGTGCAGCGTGGCGTGGCCGACCACGCTGGCGGTGCCGGACAGCAGCAGCGGCAGCGCGCTGCCCGGCGCGGCGAGCATGCCGCGGGCGAAGCTGGGCGACTGCGGGCCGTACTGGCGCGGATAGCGCCAGGCGCTGACCTGGCGCGGGTTCTCCAGCGGTGTGCCGGGCACGCGCGCGGCCAGCCAATAGACCTGCAGCACGCGCACGCCATCCAGGCGGCCGATGGCGGTGGCCGCGGGCAGGGTGCCGACGTCGATGGTGCCGATGCCGCGGGCGCGGCCGATGCAGAACTGGCGGTAGCGCTCGTCGTCGCCCTCGCCCTCGGTGATCGCGTCCAGGTAGTTCCAGATGCGCAGCAGATGCGGGTAGCCCTGCTGCGGCAGCGCCGACAGCAGCCGCGCATAGGCATGCGCGCCGGCTTCGAGGATGCCGCCGTGGCGGGATTCGGCGATCTGCAGCGCGCCGAACATCAGTGCGCCGTCGCTGGCCCAGGCCAGGCCGTCGGCCTCGCGGCCGCTGCGCACCGTCCCGGCGCCGCGCCAGACTTCCAGCCGCGGCTCGCCTTCCGGTTGCAGGCCGACCTGCAGGTAGCGCGGGTCGTCGCTGGCGGGGGCGCCGTCGCCGGCCTGGAAGCCGAACACGGCCAGCACCTGCGGATCGGCCAGCAGGGCCGGCAGCTGCGCCGGATCGGCGTAGTCCACCTCCAGCCCGGCGGCGGGCGCGAAGCCGGAAACCGCGTTCATCGCGCGCTCCCGCAGCCATGGAGGCAGGCAGGTTGGGCGGGAGGGAAAACGGAAGCAGGGCAGGGGAACAAGGACGTCATCGTGCGGGCGGATCGGTGCTGCAGAAAGCGCCATGATACCGCGCGCGCCGTGGCGGCCATGGTTGCGCCGCGGGCGGCGATACCGGATCGTTGCGCATCAATCTCCTAGTGGAAGTGGCGATGTCGCAACAAACCGAGGCCGAGCGCGAGCTGGCCGGGCTGCTGGTCCAGAGCCTGAACCTGGAAGACGTGGACCCGGCGGCGATCGATCCGGAGGCGGCGCTGTTCAACGACGGGCTGGGCCTGGATTCGATCGACGCGCTGGAGCTGGCCCTGGCCATCGGCAAGCGCTACGGCTTCCAGCTGCGCTCGGACAACGACGACAACCGCCGCATCTTCGCCTCGCTGCGCGCGCTGTCGGCGCACGTGCAGGCGAACCGGACCGCCTGAACGCCATGAGCGGCGCCGGCCACGCGCCCGGCCACGGGCCGGCCGCCAGCATCCTGCGGATCGTGCTGTTGCTGGCCTATCCGGCGCTCTCGCATGTGGCCAGCCTGCGCAGCGAGGGCGGCTGGGCCGCGCTGGCGCTGTTCGGGCTGGTGCTGCTGTGCCTGCTCGATGCGCTGGGCCGCCGCCGGCCCGTGGCCTGGGCCGCGCTGCTGGCATCGGGGCTGCTGCTGGCCTGGCTGGGGCGCTCGCCGTGGGCGTGGATGCTGCTGCTGGCGCCGCCGGTGGTGTTCCCGTTGCTGGTGGCCTGGGGCTTCGCGCGCTCGCTGCGGCCGGGCCGGCTGCCGCTGATCACCCGCATCGTGCAGGCCCTGCATGCGCGTGCCGGAGTACCGGTCGACGACCGGCTGGAGCGCTATACACGACGCCTGACCGCGGCGTGGGCGCTGCTGCTGGCGCTGCTGGCGGCGATCAACCTGGGGCTGGCGATGAGCGCGGTGCCTGACGGCCTGCTGGCCGCGTTCGGCCGGCAGCCGCGCTGGCCGCTGAGCCATGCGCAGTGGTCGTGGTGCGCGAACGTGGCCGACTGGGGCCTGATCGGCGGCTTCTTCGTGGCCGAATACGCGCTGCGCTGCCGGCTGTTCCCGCAACGGCCCTACCGCAGTGCCGGCCAGTTCGTGCGCCAGATGGGGCAGCTCGGCCCGGCATTCTGGCGCGACCTGCTGCGTTGAACGCGGCGGGCCGCGGGTATCCTGTGGCCCACCCCGCCGCCCGTCACGCCATGCAGTTCACCGTTCCCCGCGAGCATCCCTGCCTGCCCGGCCATTTCCCGGGACGGCCGCTGGTGCCGGGCGTGGTGGTGCTCGAACACGTGCTGCGCGCGGCCGAGGCCTCCGCCGGCAGGCCGTTGGAGGCATTGCGCCTGCCGCAGGTGAAGTTCATGGCGCCGCTGCTGCCCGGGCAGAGTGCGCGGATCGAACTGGACGGGCACACGCCGCGCTGGAAATTCCGGGTGTGGCGCGGCGACGAGCTGATCGCGCGCGGCGAGCTGGTGGCCGCTGACGGGGGCGCGGTCGCATGAGCGATGCCGACTGGAAGCGCCGGCCCGAGGGCGGCGGCCGCGCCGCGATCCGCCTGATCGCCGGCATCGCCCGCCACGGCGGGCGCGGCATCGGCCGGCTCTGCCTGTATCCCATCACCGCCTATTTCCTGCTGGTGCGCGGCAGCGAACGCCGCGCCTCGCGCGCCTATCTGGGCCGCGCGCTGTGCCGCCGCGCCAGCCTGTGGGACGTGGCGCGGCATATCCATACCTTCGCCGCGACCATCCTCGACCGGGTGTTCCTGCTCGGCGGGCGCATGGACCTGTTCGACATCCGTACCGACGGCACGCAGGCCCTGCTCGAGCAGCTGGACGAAGGCCGCGGCGTGCTGCTGTTCGGCTCGCACCTGGGCAGCTTCGACGCGCTGCGCGCGCTGGGCCGGCAGCGGCCGGACCTGAAACTGCGGGTGCTGCTGGACCGCGCCCACAATGCCGCCATCACCGAGCTGCTGGCCGAACTCGACCCGGGCCTGGCCGCGGGCATCATCGATGCCGGGCAGGGTGGGCCGGCGGTGGTGCTCGCCATCCAGCAGGCGCTGGAGGAAGGCGCGATGGTGGCGCTGCTGGTGGACCGCGCGCGGCCGGGCGAAACCGCCTTGCAGGCGCCGCTGCTCGGCGCGCCGGCGCCGTTCCCGACCGCGCCGTGGCTGATCGCCAGCGTGCTGAAGGCGCCGGTGATGCTGGCCTTCGGCCTGTACCGCGGCGGCAACCGCTACGATCTGCTGTTCGAGCCGTTCGCGCCGGCGCTCGACGTGCCGCGCGCGCAGCGCGCCGAGGCCTTGTCGGCGCTGGTTCACCGTTATGCCGGCAGGCTGGAACAGCATCTGCACGGCGCTCCCTGGAACTGGTTCAATTTCTATGATTTCTGGCATTCAGACGTTCCTCTTTCCGCGCCGCTGGATGCTGGCGACGCTCCTGGCCGCGGGCTGCGGCAGCGTGCCGGCGATGGCGGCCGAGGTTGATGCGGGGTGGATCCTGCGCCAGCTGGCGCAGCCGGCGCCAAGCCAGACCGGCTTCGTCGAACTGCGCGGTTCGGCGCTGCTGAAGGAACCGCTGCGGGTGGAGGGCCAGTACCGCCGCCCGGATGCCGGCACGCTGGTGCGCGAGGTGCGCGCGCCCTACGCCGAAACCACCACGATCGCCGGGGGTCAGGTCAGCATCGAGCGCGCCGGCAAGCCGCCGCGCGTGTTCTCGCTGCAGCGCGTGCCGGAGCTGTCGGACCTGCAGGCCAGCTTCGGCGCCTTGCTGTCCGGCGACCTGGCCGCGCTGGAACAGGCCTATCGCCTGCAGGCGTCCGGCAACGCGCAGCGCTGGCAACTGGTGCTCACGCCCAAGGCGCAGGCGCTGGCCGCACGGGTGCGCGAGGTGACCCTGCGCGGCCGCGACGGCGAGCTGCGCTGCATCGAGACGCAACCGGCACGCGGCGACCTGCAGCGCACCCTGCTCGGCGGCGCGGCCGGTGCCGCCGGCGACGTGCGCCAGGCCGATGCGCTGGCCGCGCTGTGCCATGACGGCGCGCGCGATGGTTCCGCGCCGCCGGGGTCCGCTCAGGACAGGAGCCGCCGTTGAAGTTGACCCCGCGCCGGCGCATCGGCCTGGCGATCGGCTGGATGCTGCTGCTGGGCCTGCTCACCGCCTGGGTGAGCGGGCGCATGCAGGTCAGCGGCGACCTGCGCAAGTTCATGCCCGATGCGCGTACCCCGGCGCAGAAACTGCTGCTCGACGAACTGGGCGAAGGCCCGGGCGCGCGGCTGCTGCTGCTGGCGCTGTCCGGCGCGGCGCCGGAGCAGCTGGCCGCGCAGTCGCGGCAACTGCACGAGGCGCTGGCGGCCGATCCGCAGTTCGAGCTGGTTGCCAATGGCGGGCAGGCCGGGCTGGACGCCTTTCCCGAACGCCTGCTGCCCTACCGCTACCTGATCGACGAGTTGCCCGGCGATGCGTTCAGCGCCGCGAACCTGCACGACGAACTGCAGGCGCGGCTGCAGGACCTGGGCTCGCCGGCCGGCGGGCTGGTCGAACCGCTGCTGCCGTCCGATCCCACCCTGCAGGTGCTGCGCGTGGCCGAAGCGCTGCAGCCGGCCAACGCGCCGCAGCGCATCGACGAGGTCTGGTTCGACCACAGCGGCCGGCAGGCCCTGCTGCTGGTGCAGACGCGCGCGGCCGGCTTCGATCCCGGCGCGCAGCAGCAGGCGGTGGACACGATCGAGGCGGCCTTCGAGCGCATCGCCGCCGGCAGCGGCGGCCGCCTGGAAATGAGCGGGCCGGGCGCGTTCTCGGTGAAGATCGGCAACCGCACCGCCAACGAGGCCGGCGTCATCGGCACCATCGATACGATCGGCATGATCCTGCTGCTGTGGGTCGCCTATCGCAGCTGGAAAATGCCGATCCTGGGGTTCCTGCCGCTGGCCAGCGCTGGCCTGGCCGGGCTGGCCGTGACGGCGTTGGCCTTCGATGGCGTGCACGGCATCACCATCGCCTTCGGCTTCACCCTGATCGGCGTGGTACAGGACTATCCGATCCACTTTTTCAGCCACGAGCGCCCCGGCCGCTCGCCGTGGGACAACGTGCGCGCGCTGTGGCCGACGCTGGGCACCGGCGTGGTCGCCACCTGCATCGCCTACCTGACGTTCCTGTTCTCCGGCGTCGAGGGACTGAAGCAGCTGTCGGTGTTCACCATCACCGCGCTGGCCACCGCGGCACTGGCCACGCGCTACCTGCTGCCGGCGCTGGTCGATCCGGCCACCCGCGACTTCGCCGATTCGGCGTGGCTGGCGCGGCTGTGGCGCCACACCCGGCGGTTGCCGCGCCCGCGGCGTTCGCTGGCGGTGCTGGCAGCGGCAGCGCTGGCGGTGCTGGTGTGGGCGCCGGGGCCGTTCTGGCAGAACGACCTGGGCAAGCTGACGCCGGTGGATACGGCCGACCTGCTGCGCGATGCGCAGCTGCGCGGCGAACTGGGCGCGCCGGACGTGCGTTACGTGATCACCGTGCGCGGCGACGACGCGCAGGCGGCGCTGGCCGCGAGCGAACGACTGCGGCCGGTGCTGGACCAGCTCGTCGCCGACGGCGCACTGGACCGCTACGACATGGCCGCGCGCTACCTGCCCAGCGCCGCGCTGCAGCGCCAGCGCCAGCAGCGGCTGCCGGACGAAGCCACGCTGCGCGGCGCACTGGCCGCGGCGGTGGCGCAGACGCCGTTCCGCGACGATGCCTTCGAACCCTTCGTCGCCGACGTGCAGCGCGCCCGTGGCGCGCCTGCGCTGCAGCCGCAGGACCTGCATGGCACGCCGCTGGCGACCGCGGTCGGTGGCCTGCTGCTGCAGGGCAGCGGCCACGCCACTGCGCTGGTGTCGCTGAGCGGGCTGCGCGACGTGGCCGCGGTGGCGACCAGCGCGCGCCTGCACGGCGCTGAACTGCTGGACCTGAAGCACGCCTCCGAATCGCTGGTGGCCGAATACCGCGGGCGCGTGCTGGCGGCGCTGGCGGTGGCGGTGCTGCTGCTGGCCGCCACGGTGTGGGCGGCGCTGCGCTCGCCGCGCCGCGTGCTGCGCGTATTGCTGCCGATGGCGCTGACCACGCTGGTGGTGCTGGCGCTGCTGCGCGGGGCGGGCATCGAACTGAACCTGTTCCACCTGATCGGGCTGATCCTGGCCGCCGGCCTGGGCCTGGACTACGGGCTGTTCTTCGAGCACGCCGGCGACAGCCTCGCCGACCAGCTGCGCACCCTGCATGGCCTGCTGGTGTGCAGCGCGATGACACTGCTGGTGTTCAGCCTGCTCGGCCTGTCCTCGATCCCGGTGCTGCGCGCGATCGGCAGCACGGTGGCGCTGGGCGTGGTGTGCAATTTCGCGCTGGCGCTGCTGATCTCGCGCGAGCCCTGGCAGGAGGCCGCCGCCGATGCTGGCGCGTGAGGACATCCTGCGGCTGGTGCCGCACCAGGGCGGCATGTGCCTGTGGGACGAGGTGGCCGCCTGGAGCGCCTCGGACATCGCCCTGCGCGCCTTCAACCATCGTGACCCGGCGCACCCGCTGCGCAGCGACGGACGGTTGCGCGCGATCCACCTGTGCGAATACGGCGCGCAGGCGATGGCGGTGCACGGTGGCCTGCGCGTGCGCCAGCGCGGCGGTGCGGTGGTGCCCGGCGTGCTGGTGGCGCTGCGCGATGTGCAGCTGCATGTCGCGCGCATCGACGATCTGGAAGGCGCCATCGAGGCGACCGCGCAGGTACTGGCCGAAGCGGAAACCAGCCAGCAGTACAGCTTCCGCATCACCCATGGCGCGCGCGTGCTGGCCGAAGGCCGCGCCGCGGTGATGCTGCAACCGGACAGCGTGGGAGACGACATGCAGGGAGAGCGGCGATGAACACGAAACGACGCGCACTGGTCACTGGCGGCAGCGGCGACCTGGGCGGGGCGATCTGCCGGCGCCTGGCGGCCGACGGTGCGCACGTGATCGTGCACGCCAACGGCAACCTGGCCCGTGCGCAGGCGGTGGCCGCGGACATCCTTGCGGCCGGCGGCAGCGCGCAGGCGGTGGCGTTCGACGTGGCCGACGGCGAGGCGACCGCCGCGGCGCTGGACGAGCTGCTGGCCGACGGCCCGATCCAGATCGTGGTCAACAACGCCGGCGTACACGACGACGCGCCGATGGCCGGCATGGACGCGGCGCGCTGGCGTCGGGTGATCGACGTTTCGCTGCACGGTTTCTTCCACGTCACCCAGCCGCTGCTGCTGCCGATGGCGCGCACGCGCTGGGGCCGCATCGTCAATGTCTCGTCGGTGGCGGCGGTGCTGGGCAACCGCGGCCAGACCAACTACGCCGCGGCCAAGGCCGCGCTGCACGGCGCCTCGAAATCGCTGGCGCGGGAAATGGCCAGCCGCGGCATCAGCGTCAACGTCGTCGCGCCGGGCGTGATCGAAGGAAAGATGGCGGCCGATGCGTTCCCGCCGGAGATGATCAAGCAGGCGGTGCCCGCCGCGCGCGCGGGAAAGCCGGAAGAAGTGGCGGCGCTGGTCGCCTTCCTGTGCGGCGACGACGCCGGCTACATCAACGGCCAGGTGATCGGCATCAATGGTGGCATGGGGTGAGGGCAGGAGTGGGCGAGGAGCAGTGAGGAGCGGGAAAGGGCAAAAGCCCCGCGCTGCCGCCGCTGCTTTCTCTCACTCTTCATTCACCCCTGGCTTCATCGATCACCGGCGGATGCGCGCGGATCGTGCGGTGCACCTGCCGCACATGGCCGTGGCGCAGCGCCAGCCGCACGATGTGCACGGTGATGCGGGTGAGGTCGCGCAGCGGGCGGAAGTGACTGGGGCGGAAGCATTCGTCGCTGCCGGCGGCGCGGTAGCGCGACTCGATCGGCACCGAGACGCAGCGCGTGCCCAGTTGCCGCGCGGCCGAGATCAGCACCTGCGCCTCGAACACGAAGTCTTCGCCGGGCACCTCGCGCATCGCGATCACCTCGGCCGGGTAGAAACGCTGCCCGCTCTGGCTGTCGGCGACCTGGTAATGCGTGCCCCAGGCCACGCCCCAGTCGCCGAATTCGTTTGCCAGCCGCCGCAGCAGCGGCTGCGAGGCGCGCTTGCGCAGCCGCGCGCCGATGACGATGCAGCCGGGGTGGCGATTGGCGCTGGCCAGCAGCCGCGGCAGGTCGGCGGCGGCATGCTGGCCGTCGCCATCCAGGGTCAGCACGCCGCGCAGGCCGCGCCGCACGGCCTCGGCGAAGCCGCTGCGCAGGGCCTGGCCCTTGCCGCTGCGGCGCGGATGGCGCAGCACCGTGACCGGCAGGTCGGCGATGCAGCCGGCGGTGCCGTCGTCGGAGCCGTCGTCGACCACGATCACGTGCGGGAACCACGCGAGCGCGCCGCTGACCACTTCGCGGATGCGCAGCGCTTCGTTGAGCGCCGGGATCACCACCGCCACCTCGTCGGGGCGCAGCGCCGGTGTGCGGGAATCAGCCATGGCCGATGTCGATCCGCAGCCATTGTTCGATGCCGGCCGGCAGCAGCACCTGTCCGCGCTCCAGCGCGAGCGCTTCCAGCAGCGGCAGCGCCGGTTGCATGGCGTTGCCGGCCAGCAGTTGCGACAGCGGCCCGGCCACGTCATCGGCGTCCGTCCCGGCGTGTTGCACCAGTTCCATGCGCAGCGTCGGCAGGTCGGGGCAGGGCACGCGCGACAGCACCAGGGCGACGCCGAGCAGGCCTTCGCTGGGCGCCACCTCGCCCAGCGGACCGCAGGATGGGCCGTCGTAGGCGACCAGCAGCACCGCCTCGCTGCCGGCGGCCAGCTGCGCCATCGCCTCGACCAGCCCCTGCGCGAAGCTGCCGGAGCCGGCGCTGATCGCGGTGGCCGGCACGTGCGCGCCGGCTCCGATGGTCCAGTAGCCGGCGGCGGCGTTGTGCACCGAGTTGTGGAAGCGGGTGGGCGACACCGCGCGCGGGTCGCTGGCCAGGGTCGCGCACATGTAGTCGGTGATCGACATTTCGCCATGGGTGGAGGCGAATACCGAGGGCAGCGCCGCCGGCTCGCGCCCGGCCGCCTCGCAGGCGGCCAGCGCGGCTTCCAGTGCCACCGCCACCGTGGCCGGCGCGCGGCGGCGCTCGTTCGCGGCCAGCAGCGTGGGCGCCGGC
>NZ_JASCOS010000180.1:0-4785 GCF_029959705.1 Stenotrophomonas sp. PS02297
TGTCGCGCGGGGCGGCGCCCGGCGGGGCTTCGCCGGGAAGGCTCCAGCGGGGCGTTGCCCCGCTCTACAAGGCGGCGGGGCTCTGTAGCGCCGGGCGGCGCCCGGCGGGGCTTCGCCGGGAAGGCTCCAGCGGGACGTTGCCCCGCTCTACATGCTCTCGTGGGCCTGCGCGCTGCGGACCATCAGCAGCGGCATCCCGCTCTCCGGCATCGCCTGGGTGCGGGTGTCCATGCCGTCGAGCGATTGCTTGACCGCCTCCAGCGCCGGATCCACGCCGCGCAGCGGCAGCCACAGGCCGAACAGCTTGAAATGGCGCTGGTAGCGCAGGGTCTGCGCGCTGCCCAGCCACAGTGGCGCCTGGCCCGGTTGCAGCCGTACCGGCGCCGGCCACAGGCGCAGTGCATACAGTTCATCCGGCTGCGCGCCCTGGCGCAGCATCAGCAGCGACTCGACATTGGTGTCCAGCGTCGCCGGCAGTACCGGTACCTGTTCCGGCGTGGCCTTGCTGTCGAGCATGGCCAAGGCCTGCTGCCAGCCGGCCTGCGGCTGCAGCTTCCAGCCGTGGCGCTCCAACTGCTGCTGCAGGGGCGCCAGCGGCCCGGCTACCTGCACGTCCAGCGGCCAGCGCTGGTCGTCGTCGAACTCGTTGCGGCGCGCCGGCAGTTCGCGCCAGCCGTCCTGCCACCACCCGGCCGCGTCCATTATCCGCGGCGCTTCGGCTGCCGGTTCGAACTTGGCGAGCTTGGCTGGCACGTTGCGCGGCGCGTACCAGAACCCGGCCAGCAAGAACACGCCGTAGAACAGCCACGTCACCGGCTTGACCCAGAAGGAGCGGTTGAAGCGGCGGCGGTAGGCGATGCCCAGCACCAGCAGCCAGAAGATGCCGAACAACATGCCGCCGATGACATCGCTCAGCCAGTGCGCGCCCAGGTAGAGGCGGGCGAAGCCAATGATCGTGACCACGATGCCCGACACCAGGTACGGCCACACCCGCGTGCGGCCGGGCAGTTCGCGGCTGATCAGCACGGCGAAGAAGCCGAAGGTGATGGTGGCCATGGTCACCGACACCGAGGGAAAGCCGAAACCGCTGCTGGCGGCCGGCGGCCGCACCACGTCCACGGTGGCGCCGAGCAGCTTGGTCAGCGCCAGGCCGAACGCCAGTGCGGCCAGCCAGTGCGCGGCGGCCATCCAGCGTCGGCGCCAGCACAGGTAGCCCATGCCCGCGGCGGTGGCCGGCAGCAGCACCTGCCAGTCGCCCAGCGAGGCCAGCGCGGCCATCGGGTAATCGGCCAGCGGATTGCGCAGGGCCAGCATCAGGTGGTGCACGGCCAGGTCCAGCGCCAGCGGCTCGCCGTGGCCGACCACGACCATCAGCAGCACGAACCAGCCCCAGCCCAGCAGCAGCAGCATCAGCGCGAGCATCGCCAGCGGCACCGACTCGCGCCGGCGCGGGTCGAACAGGTCGTTCCAGTAGCGGCCGAGCAGGTGCGGATGGCGCTGCGACCAGCGCAGCAGGCGCGCCAGCCAGCCGTCCATGCGTGCGGCCGACCAGCGGTAGCCATACAGCACGATGGCCCACACCAGCCCCAGCATCACCCCGAGCAGGGCCACCACCAGGAACAGCCGCCCGGCCACTGCCGCCACCGCGTCGTAGGCCTGGCCCAGCGCCCAGCCCGGCAGCAGGAACAGTACCGCCCACGACAGGCTGGCGACGGCGCTGGGTTGGGCGTAGCGCGCCAGCGGCATCTTCGCCATGCCGGCGATGGCCGGCACGAACGGACGGATCGCGCCGACATAGCGCGCCACCAGAATGCTCTTGAACGCATTGCGCTTGAACAGCAGTTCGCCACGCTCCAGCAGCTGCGGATAGCGGCTGAACGGCCACACCCCGCGCAGGCGGTCGCCCCAGCGCCGGCCGACCCAGTAGCTCAGTCCATCGCCGCAGAACGCGCCCAGGGTGGCGCAGGCCACCGCATAGGGGCCGGAGATCTCGCCCATGCCGATCAGCACGCCGACGGCGATCATCAGCGGCAGCGCCGGCACGATCGCACCGAGGATGATGACGGCGTCGCAGAAGGCGATGGCGAAAATGACGGCGCCGGCCAGCACCGGGTGCGCGGCGATCCAGGCCAGGGTGGTGTCGATCCAGGAAGAGTCCATCGCGGGATTATAGAAGGGCGCGGGTGTCAGACCGGTGGCATGCCACGGGGTTCCGGACAGCGGCCGTGCAGGTAGGGGAAAACCCCTGGACACGGGGCGGCCGGCCCGGCCAACGAGGGCCGGACGCTAGAATGGCGGCGATGGCGAACACCAACGAAGACGGCATCCAGATCCTCAAGTCCGACAGCTTCGGCCGCATCCTGCTGGTGCGCGAGGGCGGGCGCCGTTTCGTGCGCCGCGATCTCGGCGCCACGCCGTGGTGGCTGCGGCTTCCGGCCTGGTGGCTGGCACGGCGCGAGGCCCGCGCGCTGGCCAGACTGGGCGGCATGGAGGCGACCCCGCAGCTGCTGGGCTGGGACGGGCGCTGGCTGGACCGCAGCTACATGGAGGGCGCTGCGATGCACCTGCGCCCGCCGCGCGGCGACGTGGCCTGGTTCCGCGCCGCGCGCCGGCTGCTGCAGCAGGTGCACCGCCATGGCATCGCCCACAACGACCTGGCCAAGGAAGCCAACTGGCTGGTACGAGCCGACGGTTCGCCGGCGCTGATCGATTTCCAGCTGGCGGTATGCGGCGACCCGCGCTCGCGCTGGATGCGCCTGCTCGCCCGCGAGGACCTGCGCCACCTGCTCAAGCACAAGCGCATGTACTGCCGGCAGGCCCTGACGCCGGTGGAGCTGCGCCTGCTCAAGCGCCATTCGTGGGTGCGCGAACTGTGGTTCGCCACCGGCAAGCCGGTCTACCGCTTCGTCACCCGGCGCATCCTGCACTGGGAAGACAACGAGGGGCAGGGGCCGAAGATGTGATCCATCCCGCGCAGCGGGATGGATCCTCGGAAAACCATACCGCCTTGTAGAGCGGGGCAACGCCCCGCTGGGGCATTACCAGGCAAGCCCCGCCGGGCGTTGCCCGGCGCTACGGAACCGGGCCGCCGTATAACGCTCCGACCCGGCTCAGCGCACCTCCACCACCTGCCTGCCGAGGTAGCGACGCTGGGCGTCGAAGTCGTAGCCCAGGGTGAGCACGCCGTCGTCGGCACAGGCATGGCAGCCGCGCAGCGGGGTGGTGTAGAGCAGGCGCACGCCGCCATCGGGCAGGGGCGCAGTGCCGGCCGCCTGTGCCGGGGCGAAGGGTGTGGCATCCGGATGCCTGTCGAAGAAGGCCTTGGCCGATGCCTCGGCGCGCGCGCTGTCCGGCAGCACGTCGGCATCCACGTCGATGGTCCTGCCCTCGGCGTCCACCAGCCAGGTGCCCTCGTTGGTGTTGGCGCGCAGCGGGAATTCCAGCGTCGCCACGCCGACGCCGGACTGGTCGTCCCAGGCGCTCACGTAGCCGGGGTTGTCCTGTGCGGCCAAGCGCTGCGCGGCGGCGATCGCGGCCGGTGTCGCCCCGGCGCCGCGCATGGCCTCGACCACGCAGTTGCCGCCGGCAGGCGGTGCGTCGCTGCGGCAGGCGTCGATCGATCCGCTCCACACCGCGCTGGCGTCGATCCGCGAGGGCACGGCATCGCTGTTGCCCAAGCCGGTGGTCTGCCCGGCGGCATCGCGCGGGCGCGGCGCATCGGCCGGCGCGGCGGCCTGTTTCTGGCAGGCCGCCAGGGAAAGGACGAGCAGCAGGGGAACGGCAACAGTCAACGGTTTCATTGGAACGCACGACGGATACGGGAGGGCGCCAGTATCGGCATCGCGCATTAACGGCAGGTGTTCGACGCGCGCGGCCATGGGCGGCGGCGGTCATGGCGCATAATGCGCTCCGCTTTCATCGGGTATCGCGGAGTCGCGCATGAGCAGCCTGCAAGGCAAGACCCTCTTCATCACCGGCGCCTCGCGCGGCATCGGCCTGGCCATCGCGCTGCGTGCCGCGCGCGACGGCGCCAACGTCGCCATCGCCGCCAAGTCGGCGGTGCCCAATCCCAAGCTGCCGGGCACCATCCATACCGCGGTCGAAGCGGTGAATGCGGCCGGTGGTCGCGGCCTGGCGCTGAAGTGCGACATCCGCGAGGAAGACCAGGTGCATGCGGCGGTGGCGGCCACGGTCGACACCTTCGGCGGCATCGACATCCTGGTGAACAACGCCTCGGCGATCTGGCTGCGCGGCGCACTGGACACGCCGATGAAGCGCTTCGACCTGATGCAACAGGTCAATGCGCGCGGCAGTTTCCTGTGCGCGCAGGCCTGCCTGCCGCACCTGTTGCAGGCGCCGAATCCGCACATCCTCACCCTCGCGCCGCCGCCGAGCCTGGATCCCAAATGGTGGGGGCCGCACACCGGCTACACCCTGGCCAAGATGGGCATGAGCTTCGTGACCCTGGGCCTGGCCGCCGAGTTCGGGCCGCAGGGCGTGGCGGTGAACGCGCTGTGGCCGCGCACCATCATCGCCACCGATGCGATCAACATGATTCCCGGCGTCGATGCCGCCGGCTGCCGCCGCCCGGAGATCATGGCCGATGCCGCGCATGCGGTGCTGGTGCGCGAGGCGGCCGGCTTCAGCGGCCAGTTCCTGATCGACGACGAGGTGCTGGCGCAGGCCGGCGTGGCCGACCTGTCCGCCTATGCGGTCGATCCGTCGCGGCCGCTGCTGCCGGACCTGTTCCTCGACTGAGCCACCGCGATGGCCGCGGCCATCGCC
>NZ_JASCOS010000181.1:0-4730 GCF_029959705.1 Stenotrophomonas sp. PS02297
CCCCCGCGGGGCCCCCCCCCCACCCCCCCCCCCCCCGCCCCCGGGGCCCGGGGGGGCCTTTCGTTTGTGGGGGGTAATGTCTGGCCCCGGCTTGCTGCGGTCCGCCGCATGGCGGCGGTGCCGCATCGGGCCCTGCGCGGCGGGCGCGGCAGCGGATTGCCTGCGTCGAGGCGCCGCCGGGCGCGGCCCCCGTCGCGGGGCGCCGCGCCATCGTCCTCAGTTGCGCTGGTACATCGCGCGCACGTCGCGGCGGAACGCGGCCTGGCTGTCGGCGCGGCTGTAGAACATGTGCCCGCCCGGATAGCTGCGCACCTGCACGCGCTGCGGATCGCCCATGGCCGGCATCTGGTCCACGGTCAGGATCGAGCCCATGAACGGGCACGACAGGTCGTTCCAGCCGTGCACGACCAGCACCTGCAGGCGCGGGTCGATGGCCACCGCCTGGCGCAGCTGGGTGACGGCGCCGGCGCGCAGGTCGCCGTTGCGGTCCCACAGCCGGTTCACTTCATAGCTCAGCGCGTTGTAGCGGGCGTCGACCTTCCAGCCGACCACGCGGGTGGCGAAGTCCACCATCGCGGTGGTGGTCGGGGCGATGATGCTGTCCAGCAGCGGATCGTTGGCGCGCTGCTCCGGATCGGTGGGGAACGGGTCGAAGGCGGTGACGTTGGAGTCGTAGCGGCTGCCCAGCGTGCCCTTGTCGCGGAATACTTCGCGCAGGTAGGCCTGGGTTTCCAGGCGGCCGCCGGCGCGGCGCACGAACACCGGGTCCAGGCCGGTCAGTTCGACGACGCGGCGGATCATCGCCTCGGTGGCCTGCGGGTCGGAGCGGCCCTTCATCAACGCGGTGGCGTAGTCGCCGCGGGTGTATTCGACGACTTCGCGCATCGCCTCGTCGGTCAGCCTGCCCTGGCGCTCCAGGTGCGCGGCGGCGATCGAGGGCAGGGTCTGGATCCAGGCCATCGGCGAGACGTCGCTGTTGTCCTCCAGCGTCGGGCTCAGGTAGGGCGAGACCAGCACCAGCCCGTTCATCGCCACGCCCAGCCGGGTCTGCAGGTAGTGGGTGATGCGGGGGCCGCGGTAGCCGCCGTAGCTCTCGCCGGTGAGGTATTTGCGCGAGGTCATGCGCTGGTTCTTCAGCAACCAGTCGTAGACCGTGCGCGACAGGTATTCGACGTCGGCGGTGGGGGTGAAGAACTGCTTCTTTGCTTCCTCGTCGGGAATGCGCGAGCGGCTGAAGCCGGTGCCGACCGGGTCGATGAACACCAGGTCGGTGAAGTCCAGCCAGGTGCCGGGGTTGTCGCGCAGGGTAGCCGGGGCCGAGGCGCTGTCGCCCTCGCTGCCGAAGGTGACCACCTTCGGGCCGATCGCGCCGAGGTTCAGGTAGACCGAGGAAGCGCCGGGGCCGCCGTTGAGGGCGAAGGTGACCGGGCGGTCCTTGCCGGGCATCGTGTAGGCGGTGAACACCACGTCGCCGATGATCTTGCCCTGTGCATCGCGCACCGGCAGCGAGCCGACGGTGGCGGTGTAGTCGAGGGTGCGGCCTTCCAGGCGCATGCTCTGGCGGGTGGAGGCATCGGCAGGAAGCGGGGCGGGGGCGGCCGCGGCGGCCTTGTCCTCGCCGGCGGCATCGGCGGGCTTGGCCGGGGCGGGGGCGGCGAACAGCAGGCCGGCGCCGAGCGCGGCCACGTACAGCAGGTGTTTCATGCGGATGACCACAGGATCAGGGAATTCCTGATCCTATGCCTGCAAGGAGGGCGGCAAATGTGCTCAAAGCCATGGAGAACCTGCCTGCAGGCGCACAGCATGATGCGCTTCTGCGAGCAGGGAGCCAGATCGTCCCTGCGCTCCGGCAGCGCCAGGGCGGCCCGTCCATCGCCGGAGTGCCTGTGCCGTCGCCACGGCAGGTGGCAATGAATCGCCGGGATCAGACTTCCAGCGAAGCCGGGTCGCCCTTGCTCTCCAACCGCGCAAGGCCGGCCTGTCCGTTGCCGGAGTGCCCGTGCCGTCGCCACGGCAGGTGGCACTGAATAGCCGGGATCAGACTTCCAGTGAGGCCAGGTCGCCCTTGCTCTCCAGCCGCGCCAGGCCGGCCTGTCCGTTGCCGGAGTGCCTGTGCCGTCGCCACGGCGGGTGGCAATGAATCGCCAGGATCAGACTTCCAGTGAAGCCAGGTCGCCCTTGCTCTCCAACCGCGCCAGGCTGACCTGTACGTTGCCGGAGTGCCCGTGCCGTCGCCACGGCAGGTGGCAATGAATCGCCGGGATCAGTCTTCCAGCGAGGCCAGGTCGCCCTTGCTCTTCAGCCGCGCCAGGCCGGCCTGTCCGTTGCCGGAGTGTCTATGCCGTCGCCACGGCAGGCGGCAATGAATCGCCGGGATCAGACTTCCAGTGAAGCCAGGTCGCCCTTGCTCTCCAACCAGCCTTTCCGGTCGCCAGCCCGCTTCTTCGCCAGCAGCATGTCCATCAGCGAGCGGGTCTGCTCGTCGTCGTCCACGGTCAACTGCACCAGCCGGCGCGTATCGGGGTGGATGGTGGATTCGCGCAGCTGCGCCGGGTTCATTTCGCCCAGGCCCTTGAAGCGGGTGACGCTGAGCTGGCCGCGGATTTTCTCGCGCTCGATCTTCTCCAGCAGCGAGCGCTTTTCTTCCTCGTCCAGCGCATAGAACACCTGCTTGCCCACGTCCACGCGGAACAGCGGCGGCATCGCCACGAACACGTGGCCGGCGGCGACCAGCGCGGGGAAGTGCTTGAGGAAAAGCGCGGCGAGCAGGGTGGCGATATGCAGGCCATCCGAGTCGGCGTCGGCCAGGATCACCACCTTGCCGTAGCGCAGGCCGGAAAGATCGTCCTTGCCCGGATCGCAGCCGATGGCGATAGCCAGGTTGTGCACTTCCTCCGAGGCCAGCACGCTGCCCGACGCCACTTCCCAGGTGTTCAGGATCTTGCCGCGCAGCGGCAGGATCGCCTGGAAATCCTTGTCGCGGGCCTGCTTGGCGCTGCCGCCGGCCGAGTCGCCTTCCACCAGGAACAGCTCGGTGCGCGACAGGTCCTGGCTGATGCAGTCGGCCAGCTTGCCGGGCAGGGCCGGGCCCTGGGTGACCTTCTTGCGGACGACCAGCTTCTCGGTCTTCAGGCGCGCGCTGGCGCGCTCGATGGCGATCTGGGCGATCTTCTCGCCGACCTCCACGTTCTGGTTCAACAGCAGGCTGAAGGCGTCGTGCGAGGCGCTTTCGACGAAGCCGGCGGCCTGGCGCGAGGACAGGCGCTCCTTGGTCTGGCCGCTGAACTGCGGATCGGTCATCTTCAGCGACAGCACGAACGACACGCGGTCCCACACGTCTTCCGGCGCCAGCTTGACGCCGCGCGGCAGCAGGTTGCGGAAGTCGCAGAACTCGCGCAGCGCCTCGGTCAGGCCGGTACGCAGGCCATTGGCATGGGTGCCGTGCTGGGCGGTCGGGATCAGGTTGACGTAGCTTTCCTGCACCAGTTCGCCTTCCGGCAGCCAGGCAACGGCCCAGTCGACGATTTCGGTTTCCTTCTTCAGGCTGCCGGTGAACAGGTCGGCGGGCAGCATTTCGCGCTCGCCCAGTTCGGCCTTCAGGTAGTCGCGCAGGCCGTCTTCGTAATACCAGGTGTCGACTTCGCCGGTGGCCTCGTCGGTCAGCCTGACGGTCAGGCCCGGGCACAGCACGGCCTTGGCGCGCAGCAGGTGGCGCAGCGCGCGTACGTTGAATTTCGGGGTGTCGAAATACTTCGGGTCCGGCCAGAAGCGCAGGCGGGTGCCGGTGTTCTTGCGGCCGACCGTGCCGACCACTTCCAGCGGGCTGGCGCGATCGCCGTCGCGGAAGCTGATGCGGTGCTCGCTGCCCTCGCGCTTGATGTGGATCTCCACCAGCGTGGACAGCGCGTTGACCACCGACACGCCCACACCGTGCAGGCCGCCGGAGAAGGTGTAGTTGCGGTTGCTGAACTTGCCGCCCGCGTGCAGCCGGGTGAGGATCAGCTCGACGCCGGGGATCTTCTCCTCCGGGTGGATGTCCACGGGCATGCCGCGGCCGTCGTCGCTGACCTCGCAGCTGCCGTCCTTGAACAGCACGACGTCGACGGTTCTCGCGTGCCCGGCCAATGCCTCGTCCACCGAGTTGTCGATGACTTCCTGCGCCAGATGATTCGGGCGCGCGGTGTCGGTGTACATGCCGGGGCGGCGTTTGACCGGGTCCAGGCCGGAGAGGACTTCGATGTCGGCGGCGTTGTAACGGGCGTTCATGTATCTCGATAAGGCGCTGATGCGACGGGCAAGTTTGCGGTCTGCCGGCGGAATTTGCACGCCGGTGTTCAGTGCGGGGAGAGGCGGGTGGAGGTATCCTGTGCGGGCTGGACAAGTACGCAACCGGCCCCTGTGGGTCGGTGGAAACTCCGGAGGATGAGAATGAAATCGTCGAAATTGCTGGTTCTGGCCGTGGCTGCCGCCGCCGTCGTGGCGGTGCCGCTGGTGATGGCGCAGAGCGCCGACAAGGGCAAGACGGGCGAGACCGCCCAGGACGCTGCCGTGGACAAGGCGCAGAACGAGGCCGAGCAGAAGGCCAAGCGCCGCGCTGCCGCCGCCGCCCAGGAAAAGGCGAAGGGCGAGCAGTCCGCCCCGCGCGAAGAGGAAGAAGAGGAAGCGCGCAAGCGTCGCTGACGCGCGTTTCCGCTGGACAGGGACGCCCCGGCCCAGGCCGGGGCGGGGGT
>NZ_JASCOS010000182.1:0-4705 GCF_029959705.1 Stenotrophomonas sp. PS02297
GCGCGACAGCGCGCGTGGGGGAGGCGCGGGGGGGGGGGGTGCTGCCCGCACCCACGTCGATGCCGTTGCTCAGAGCCTGTATTCGACCGTCATGAAGTACTCGGCGCCGGCCGGGTTGTACTTGCTGATGTCCGCGTACGGCCACCACTTCTCCGAGGCGTGGCGCCAGGGCTTCTTGTCCAGCACGTTGACCACGGCCAGGTTGAAGGAGAGCGCGTCGGTGGCGCGGTAGCCCAGCGACAGGTTCACCGTGGTCCACGGCTTGAAGCGCTCGTACTCGTCGGCCCAGCGTACCGGCGAGGAGCCGAGCCGGTTGATGTGCACGTAGCTGGATACGCGCTTGTAGTCCCAGCCCAGGGTCATGTTGGAGCGGGTGCGGAACTCGTTGTTCCACTGCCGGTCGCGGATGTTCTCGACCTCGTCCTCGGGCAGGTAGCGGCTGAGCGTCTTGAGGATGTGGGTGTAGCCGATGCGTGCCGAGAAACGGCCCCAATGCTCGGTCGGCAGGCTCGAGTTCCAGGTCATGTCCACGCCGTCCTGGCGGTACATGCCGGTGTTGAACGGGCTGGTGATCACCGACTGCACGCCATCGCCGCGGCCGCCGCGCTGCACGCGCGCCAGCATGGTCTGGCACTTGGGCGAGTTGGCGTCCACGTCCCTGCCCTGCACGTCATAGCCCAGCGCGCACTCGGCGGCGTAGCGCAGCACCGCGTCGGCGCCGATGACGCCGACCTGGTCGTTCAACTCGACGCTGTACCAGTCCAGGCTGAAGGAATGGTTGCCGCCGAGCTGGGCGACCAGGCCGATGGTGTCGCTGGACCCCTTTTCCTCGCGCAGTGCCGGATCGCCCTCGGAGTACTGGCGGATCGAACCGGTGCCGTACTTCTCGCCGCAGCCCTGCCAGCTTGCGCCGCGCGCCAGTCCCTCGCCCTTCACGCAGGCCAGGTAGTCCACGCCGCTGGTGTAGGACGAACTGCGCTCGGCGAACATCACATGCATGTCCGGGGCGCGGAACGAGGTGGCATGCGAGGCGCGCACCAGCAGCCAGTCCGACGGCCGCCAGCTCAGGCCGGCCTGCCAGGTGAAGGCACCGCCGACGTCGGAGGCATCGTCGTAGTAGTCGTAGCGCGAGGCCAGCTTCGCATCCCACTGGCCGAAGCCGGAACCGGCGGGCAGCAGCGGCACCGAGAACTCGGTGCCCAGCGCGTAGTGGTTGCGCTTGCCCTGGCCGCGGATGCCGCTCCAGCCGTAGATCTCGCCATCGACGGTGGGCTGGTCGGTGATGAAGCGGTAGGTATCGCGGTTGGCCTCGGCCACGGCGGCGAAGGCCAGCGGCCCGGCCGGCAGTTCGAACAGCGACCCGGACAGGTCGGCGGTGAACGCCTGCGAGGTGGAGCGGCCGTCGCCGACCGAGGTGTACATCGCGTCGCGGAACTGGTCGGGCGTGAGCGCGCCGAAGAAATCCAGGTCGCCATCGGGCAGCAGGTTGCCGTCGAGGCGGTCCTTGCCGACCCGCACCCAGCGGCTACCGGTCCAGGGGAAGGACCAGTCGCGGCCCTGCTGGCCGAACAGCAGCGAGAGCATGGCCTGGTCGTTGAAGCGGTCCACGCTGTCGCGGTAGCGGTAGCGACCGTAGTTGTAGTTCAGGCTGTAGTCCAGCTTGCCCACGGTGCCGCGGATGCCAGCGATGATGACGTCGTTGTCTTCCTTGAACGACTGGTTGCTGCCGGGAAATTCGGAATTGCGGAAGGTGCGGTAGATGTGCCGCCATGCCGTCGCGTCGGGCACCGGCGCCTGCATGTCCTCGACCACCTCGTAGTCCACCGCGAATCCGTAGCGGTACAGGCCGGCGTCGGCGCGCGAGCGGGTGGACAGCGCGGTGGCGTACAGCTCGTGGTCGCCGAGGTGGTGGCTGAGGTTGAGGAAGCCGAACAGGCGCTTGCGGCCGTTGCGCACGGTGTAGCTGTCGAAGTCGTTGTCGCCGCAGTAGTTCTCGCTGCCTTCGCCGGCCCAGCCGGGGCGTACCGCCTCGTAGCCCAGGGTGCCGCAGCGGTTGCCGATGTCGAGCAGGTCCCAGCCGGTGTCGCGGTCCCAGAACGACATCACCTGGGTCGGTTCGCGGTAGTCGGGGTCGGGCGAGCGGTCGGGCGAGGCGAACCAGCTGCGCTGGTCGCCGCGGATCGGCCAGCGTTTGTCCCATTCCAGGCCGGCGCTGATATGGGTGTCGCCGAACTCGAAACCAGTGGTGAGCGTGGCGCGTTCGGAGCGGCCGCCGCCGTGCACGGTATCGCCATGCCGCCAGGACACGGTGGTGCCCTCGATGCGGTCCTTGAGGATGACGTTGACCACGCCGGCCACCGCGTCCGAACCGTAGATCGCCGAGGCGCCGCTGGTCAGGATCTCGACCCGGTCCACCGCCGAGGTCGGGATCATCGCCAGGTTGGTGACGTTGCCGCTGATGCCGCCCGAAGGCTTGGGCAGCACGGGGATGCGGCGGCCGTTGAGCAGCACCAGCGTGTAGCCGGGGCCGAAGCCGCGCAGGTTCAGCGCCTGGGCGTTGGCGTTGAAGTTGTTGGTGCTTTCCTCGCCGACGAAGACGCCGGTGTTCACCGTCAGGTTCGACAGCGCGTCGTAGACGTTGGCGAAGCCCTGGTGCTCCAGGTCCTGCGCTGTGACGACCTGGACCGGGTCGATGCCCTCGATCTCGGTGCGCTTGATGCGCGAACCGGTGACTTCCACCTTGTCCAGCGACGTGGTGGTGTCGCCTTTCGCCGCCTGCGCCGTCGCCAGCGACGGCAGCAATGCGGTGACGATGGCGCTGGCAATGATGCTGCGTTTCCGTGTAACCCTCATATCCCCTCCCCGAAGTATGTCGGCCGCGCATGCGTTGCGCATGCCACGGCAGCAAAGGACGCAATGGCGCCTCTGCCATGGTCTTGAGAGCGGGGTGCCTGCCGATAGCACGAAACGCGGGCGACCGATGCGGAACTCCGCATAGCGCCACGGCGAAAATCCGGGTCGGGCTATCGCCCGCACGGCGTCAGCCGGCGCATGCGCTGGAAGGGAGGGCGACTCCGATCCCGGTTTTCAGGCCGGCGAAAAAAAGCGACCGGGCCATGGCGGCCCGGTCGCGGCGATACCGGAGTAAGGGAGAGAGCAACCGGTAACGGAAACCGTGGCGTGTCAGTAGGCCGTGGTCGGCAGCGGCTGGGCCAGCGCGGCGGCGCTGGCGTCGCAGTCGGCCGGCGGCACGCCATTGCGCGCACGCGCTGTCGCCAGTTCCGCGCGCGCGGCGTCCATGTCGTGGCGGAACTGCGGGTCGGCATGCAGGCGCGCGACCACCGCCGAGCCCATGAAGCGCCCGGACAGCACGTCGCTGTGCCAGTGCACGTTGCACACCAGCCGGCTTTCGCCATAGCTGCGGCCGCGGGCGAGGATGGCGTCGCTGCGGTCCGGCGCCAGCTCGGCGAGGATCAGCGCCCACGCCCAGCCGATGGAGGTGTGCCCGGACGGATAGGAGCCGTTCTCCGCCAGCCCCGCTTCCTTGTCCGGCGTGCAGGTGGATTCGCCGTTGACCATGAACGGCCGCGTGCGGTTGTAGCGGTGCTTGGCGGCGTCGCTGACCACCGCCGCGTCGGTGCGGGTGCGGCGCAGCAGGCCATACAGGCGCGGCGTGGCCGCCTCGTCGATGCGGGTGCCGATGGCGCAGGCGAAGATCGATGCGGCCTCGGGGAACTGCAGGTTGGCATCGGCGATGGCCTGTTGCCAGCGCGGCGTGCCGCGCAGGTTGCGCGCCAGGTTGACCTGCTCGTCCAGCGCGAACGCGGCCGACCCCGGCGCCGGCGGCGGCGGCAGCAGGGCGATGCTGTCCGGCAGCTGCCCGGTCTCCAGATAGCCGCGGGCGACGCCCGGGCGGATCTCGGGAACCGCATGCCGCGCGGCCGGCGTGGTGCAGGCGCCGGCCAGCAGGCACAGGCTGGCGGCGAACAGGAGCGGGAGCGGGGTACGCATCGGGGTCATGGCGGGCCTCAGGCGAGTCGGGCGGCGATGTTCTGCCGCAGGGTGTGCAGATCCTTGGCGAAGGCATCGATGCCGGTGGCCAGCTTCTCGGTCGCCATCGGGTCGGCGGCCATGTCGGCGTCGAACTTCGCTTCGTCGATCGCAGCAACGTCGACCGCTTCGGCCGGCTGCGGCGAGAGCCTGCGCGGCAGCTCGCCCTGGTCGGCGTCGAGCTTCTCCAGCAGGTCCGGCGAAATGGTCAGGCGGTCGCAGCCGGCCAGCGCCTCGATCTGCGCGGTCGAGCGGAACGAGGCGCCCATCACCACCGTGGCCGAACCGCGGCGCTTGAACTCGGCGTACACGCCGCGCACGAACTTCACGCCCGGGTCTTCGTCGATGCTGGCCGGGGTCTGGCCGTTGGCCACGTACCAGTCGAGGATGCGGCCGACGAACGGCGAGATCAGGAACGCGCCGGCTTCCGAGCAGGCCAGCGCCTGGGTCGGGTTGAAGATCAGGGTCAGGTTGCAGTCGATGCCCTCGGCCTGCAGCACGCGCGCGGCTTCCACGCCGGCCCAGGTAGCGGCGATCTTGATCAGCACCTTGCCGCGCGGCACGCCGGCCGCCTCGTACATGGCGATGAACTGGCGCGCCTTGGCGATGGTCGCTTCGGTGTCGTGGGCCTGGTCGGCATCGACCTCGGTGGAAA
>NZ_JASCOS010000183.1:0-4701 GCF_029959705.1 Stenotrophomonas sp. PS02297
CCTGTACGCGCGTCCGCTTGTCGCCAGGCAGGGAGGCAACAAAATACGCGCCGCTGTAGGCGGCGCGTTTTCTGTGCATCACTTCATTGCTTTGCGCGACGGGCCGGTTACTTGACCGACCAGTACACGTCGTAGGTACCGTCGGTGGTGAAGGCCTTGTCCACGCCGCCCTTCCACGATTCGTACGGACGGTCGATCACTTCGTAGCCGGCAGTGGTCGCCCAGGCGCGCAGCGCGTTGCGAGCGACATCCAGCCCCGCCATGTGGCCGGTGTAGGACGCGAACGCCGAACGGTGCGCATCGGCGTGCACGTAGGTGACCGGGTTGCCGGACGGGATCTTGACCTCGAGCTTGGCGTCGGCGGCGGCAGCGGCCTTGCGGACCGGCTGCGCCACGTCGAACGCGTACTTCTCGGCGCCGAAGTCGGTGGTCACGATGCGCACCGGACCGGCGGCCTCAAGGCCGTTGGCTTCCATCGCGCGCTTGATCCACTCCTGGTTGTCCTGGATCGACTTGCGGATGCTCTCGTTGCTGCGGTCGATGTTGCCGGCGTTGACCACCAGCAGGTCCTCGGCCGGCACGTCCACGACCTTCAGGTCGGTCAGCGGGGCTTCGGCGGCACGGTAGTCGACGTTCGGCACCGAGGCGAGCATGTTGGCCAGACGCGACAGGCCCAGCTTCAGGTCGTCGCCGATGTGGCGGCTGACGTACAGGCCGGCATAGCGGCCGAACAGGTCGAAGCCGTAATCGACGGTGTAGTCCTGGGTGATCTTGACGTTGCGGTCGTTCTTGCCCGTCGGCTCCAGGGTGAAGGTGGTGACCTTGTCCTTGCCCTTGGTCTGGTCCTCGATGGCGATCACGACACGCTTGTTCTGCTCGCTGTCGGTGATCTTCCAGCTGCCCGAGCCCAGCTCCTTGGAGCTGAAGTCCATGCGGGCACCCACACCGGCGTCCGGACCGTCGTACTTCAGCTCGATGCCCTTGTCACGCAGCACCAGCGGGTTCCAGTCCTTGAAGCGGCGCAGGCTGTTGACCGTGTCGTACACGATCGTCATCTTGCGGTTGGTTTCGATGCTTTCGGAAATATGGCGCTCGCCCGGCAGGCACACGCCAATGATGACGAACAGGCCAGCCACGATCCCCAAGGCGATCAGGAACTCGATAATACGGGTCATTCAGGAGTCTCCGGGGCCGATCCCACGGCCGGGTTGATTGAAGCGAAGCCCCCATCCTATCAGGCTTTGCGCAGGTTGTTGACGGATTTGGCGCACCGGTTTCCATGTCCGGTGCAGGCATGCGGGCCGAAGGTCGTAAAGGGCACCCCCTCGACCTCCGCGGCCATCCACGATGTCACGCGATGGCCAGGATGGCGAGGGGTCCGGCGCGAAGCATTTTCCCCCCACTGGCGGTCTCCGCACCAGTCATTCCATGAGATTCATTCGAAAGCAGGTTCCGCCATGTCGGCATGCCCGGCCCGCGCCCGCCACCGGACACGACCGTATGGCGCATGACATGGATTGCCCCGCCACTCACACCCGCCGCGGCTCGAACGCCCTGAGCACCGCCCGGGCAGAGGCGCGCACGCCCAGCTTGCCCAGGGTGAGGCGGCAGCGCTCGCGGGGCACCGCCTCGTGCTGCCGGCGAACGCCCGCCGCGCTGCGGCGGGCCGGGCATCCTGCCTTCATACCAGCTGCAGTTCGAACGCCTTGAGCACCGCCCGGGTGCGGTCGCGCACGCCCAGCTTGCTGAGGATGTTGGAGACGTGGTTCTTGATGGTGCCCTCGGCCACGCCCAGCGAATTGGCGATCTCCTTGTTGGAGAAGCCGCTGGCCATCAGCCGCAGGATCTCGGTCTCGCGGTCGGTCAACGGGTCCGGCCGGTCGAGGCTGACGAACTCGTTGCGCATGTGCTCCAGCCCCGACAGCAGGCGCTGGGTCACCGCCGGCTGCACCAGCGAGCCGCCATCGGCCACGGTGCGGATCGCCCCGACCAGCTGCTCCAGGGTCACATCCTTGAGCAGGTAGCCCTTGGCGCCGGCCTTGAGCCCGGCCAGCACCAGCTGGTCGTCGTCGAAGGTGGTCAGGATGATCGCCGGCGGCAGCTGCCCCAGCCGCGACAGGGTCTGCAGCGCCTCCAGGCCGGACATCACCGGCATGCGCATGTCCATCAGCACCACGTCCGGCGCCACCTGCGGGATCATCTCCACGGCCTGGCGGCCGTCGGTAGCCTCGGCCACCACTTCGATGCCGTCGTCCAGCGCCAGCAGCGAACGGATGCCCTGCCGTACCAGGGTTTGGTCATCGACCAGACAGACGCGGATCATCAGTTCACTCCTTGCGGCCCGGAGGCCAGCATCATATTGGTTGCCACCGGCAGGCAGGCGCGAAGGCGGAAGCCTTCGCCGCGCCGTGCCGACACGTCAAGTTCGCCGCCATACTGCGCCAGGCGCTCGCGCATGCCACGCAGCCCGTTACCGGGCAGGATGTCCTCCACCTCGCCGCCGACGCCGTCGTCGCGGGCGTCGATCACGATCCGCCCGCGCTCGCGCTCGACCCGGATCCACAGGTTGCGGGCGCCGGCATGGCGCACCGCGTTGGTGATGACCTCCTGGGTACAGCGCAGCAGCACATGGGCGCGTTCGGGGTCTTCCACGCTCAGCGGGTCGTCCATGTCCAGGTGGATTTCGAGCGAGGGCACCCGCTCGGCTAGCGGCCGCAGCGCCGCGGCCAGGTCGATCGCCCCGCTCTCGCGCAGCTGGCTGACCGCCTCGCGCACGTCGGTGAGCAGCAGCTTGGCCAGCGTGTGCGCCTGGCGCACGTGTTCCTGGGCCTGGCCCTCGGTGATATGGCCGGCCACTTCCAGGTTCAGGCTCAGCGCGGTCAGGTGGTGGCCGAGCAGGTCGTGCAGTTCGCGCGAGATACGGGTGCGCTCGTTGACCCGGGCGCTCTCGGCCAGCAGCAGGCGGGTGGCACGCAGCTCCGCATTGAGCCGACGCTGCTCCTCGCGGGCCTGGGTCTGCTGCCGCGCCACCAGGCTGGTCACGAAGATGAACATCGAGAAGCCGGCATACAACAGCGACTGCAGCAGCGCTTCGAACAGCGGCAGCCCCATGATCAGGTTGTAGACCGGCAGCACCGCCAACTGGCTGAGCACCAGCCAGACGATGCCGACCCGCCGGCTCAGCAGCCACGGGATCACCCCGGCCGCGACCATCAGCAGGATGCTGCCCAGCCCGGTGACGCTCAGATAGCTGACCGCCAGCCCCGACAGGGTCAGCACCAGCAGTGCCAGCCGGTCATACCAGCTGGTATGGCCACCGGCGCTCAGGCCGCGGGTCAGCCAGAAGTAGCAGACGCCGAAGGACAGATAGGCGGCCAGCAGCCAGGTCGCCTCGCCCAGGCTCGGCGGCAGCTCGCCTTCGGCCGGCGCGTACTGGGTGTAGAGCAGCGGCAGGCTGACCAGGCCCCAGGTGAACAGGCCGGCCAGGCGCAGGACGCGGGTATGGCTGAGATATCCCAACATGCGTGCATGGTAAGGAGCCCGGGGCCTTTGCGCCCTCCCACGGAAGTCATGCCCGTCCGGTGCTCGCCCGGTCCAGCCGGCCATGCGATAATCGCCGGCCAGCCCCCACTTCTCGCTCGGGGCCGACCGTTTCACCCACGGAGTCACAATGTCGATCGTCATCCGCGACGTGCGCGAGCACGAGCTCGATTCCGTCCTGGCACTGAACAACAACGCCGGCCTGGCCATCCTGCCACTGGATGCGGCCAAGATCCGCCGCTTCTACGAAACCGCCGAGTATTTCCGCGTCGCCGAGCGCGACGGCAACATGGCCGGGTTCCTGGTCGGCTACGGCAGCGACAGCGAGCACGACAGCTGCAACTTCGCCTGGTTCCAGCAGCGCTACCCCAGCTTCTTCTATATCGACCGCATCGTGGTCGCCAGCCGCCGCCGCGGCGGTGGCGTCGGCCGCGCGTTTTATGCCGACGCCCAGAGCTATGCCGAGCTGCGCTACCCGCAGATGGCCTGCGAGGTGTTCCTGGACCACGGCGCCGATGCCGCCCTGCTGTTCCATGGCAGCTTCGGCTTCCGCGAGGTCGGGCAGAACACCATGCCCGAAGTGGACGTGCGCACCAGCATGCTGCTCAAGGACCTGTGCAGCTACGAATGGGTGAAGGAAACCTATGGCGACAACCTGCCCGACGTCCCGTGGGTGGGCAACACACGCCGGCCCCTGCAGCAGCGGCCGACGGGAACCTGAGATGGCAGTGAATCCGGATTACGAACAGGCAGGCGAACTGAAGATCGGGCAGGTGGGCATCGCCAACCTGCGCATCCGCACCCTCGATGTGGAACGGCTGGTACAGGAAATGCGCGAGCGCGTGGCGCGCGCGCCCAAGCTGTTCGGGCGCGCCGCGGTCATCCTCGACTTCGGCGGCCTGAGCCGCGTTCCCGACCATGCCACCGCCCAGGCCTTGCTGGACGGGCTGCGCGATGCCGGCGTACTGCCGGTGGCGCTGGCCTACGGCACCACCGAAGTCGAACAGCTTTCCATCCAGCTCGGGCTGCCGCTGCTGGCCAAGTTCCGCGCCCAGTACGAGCGTGCCGAGGCCGCACCCGCCGCCGCGCCGCCCCCGCCCCCCGCACCGGCACGCCGCGCGCCCGAACCGGCGCCGGCACCCGCCGCTCCCGCCTCGCAGC
>NZ_JASCOS010000184.1:0-4631 GCF_029959705.1 Stenotrophomonas sp. PS02297
GCCGCCCCCCGCGCCGGGGGTGGCGGCCCCTGGGGGCCGCGGGCGCGCGCGCGCCCCAGTCGGCCAGCGGCCGCGCCAGGATGCGGATGCGCGGGCTGCCGGCCAGCGGGCGGATGCGGCGGATGATGCTGGGGGGGCGGTAGAAGCGGCCGTTGCGGCGCCAGCGCGGGGCGAAGTCGATCACTTCCACCTGGCCGCCGCGGGTGTCGTGCAGCACCGTGCGCAGGATCGCGGTGTTGGTGATGTAGTGCTGTTCGCTGCCGGCGTAGTCCTCCAGTTCGATGGCGAAGTCGCCGCCTTCGTGCGCGCGCGGCGACAGCAGCGCGCAGAACGCCGGGTCGCCGTCGAACGCGGGCAGGCAGCTCCACACCACGCGCGCATGGCGGTCGATCAGGGCGCCGAAACTGCCGTTGCCGATGACGCCCATCTCGAGGTTGGCTCGAAGCATCGCTTCCTCCTTCTGGCTGGGAGGGGCCGTCCTCCCGGGTGATACGGCCGCATGCCGCGTCGGCGACGCGATACGGAATCAGGCCGCGCCCGCGCGCAGCCAGTCGTGCATCGCGGCCACGTCGGGCAGGGCGTGGCGCGCCTGGCTGTCCGGGCGTTCGCCGACGAGGATTCCGTAGCCGCCCAGCCGCGTCGCCGCGGCGAAACCGTCTTCGTCGGTAAGGTCGTCGCCGACGAAGACGGGCCGGCGGCCAGCGAACGGCGCCATGCCCATCAGCGTGGTCACCGCGGTGCCCTTGTCGTGGCCGGCGGAGACCAGTTCAACGACATGGTTGCCCGGCTGCAGGCGTACGCCAGGCAGCAGCGGCAACTGAGCGCGCGCGAAGGCGAGCACGGCCGGCGCGGCGGCCGGCGCATTGCGCCAGTGCAGGGCCAGGGCCTGGCCTTTGGCCTCCACCCGGACACCGGGGTGCGCATGCGCCAGGCGCATCGCCTGCAGGTGCAGTTCGTGCAGCCACTGCGCGGTTTCCATGGCCTGCGGCGCCTCATCGGCGCTGCGCCGCAGCTGCGCGCCGTGCAGGCCGGCGGCCGGCAGGCGCACGGGGGCGAACATGTGATCGAGCTGCACCAGCGTGCGGCCGCTGACCAGCGCCAGCGCACCGTCCAGGCGCCCGCCGATGCGGACGATCCAGTCGCGTACCTGCGGTGGCAGGCGGACGTCTTCAGGCTGCGCGGCAAACCCGACCAGTGTGCCGTCCACATCGAGGAACAGGGCACAAGCGGGATCCAGCGCGGGGGGAGGGCTGGTGGACGCGTTGACCATGGCGGCCACCATGCCACGCGTGACGTGAGCGGAAAGTTATCGGGGGTGGAGGCGGGGTAGGCCGGGCCTCCACGAAAGCGCGATCAGCATCACCGGAGCAGGGAAAACGCTTCCCTGCTCCCGGAACCGCATTCCCCGCGCGCTCAGAACGCGTAGCGCACGCGGCCGTACCAGTACGCGCCGTTGCTGCCGATCGGCGACAGCACGTCGTAGGGCAGGTTGCCGAAGTAATTGATGTCTTCGTTCGACCTGTCCGGGTAGTTGTCGGTCAGGTTCTGCCCGCCGACGGCCACGCTCCACTTCGGCGTGATGCGGTATTCCACTTCCGCATCGAGCTGCCATTCGGCGCCATAGGTCTGGGTCGGGATGTAGCCGCCGCCGAAATCGAACACGCGCCGCGCGCTGCCGTGGCGGCTCAGGCGGCTGCTCAGCGACCACGTGTCGTCGGCCCAGCTGGCGGCCAGCTGCGCACGGGTACGCGGCGCGGCGTCGGTCAGCGTGTTGCTTTCCTCCACGCCGAACAGCACGTAGTCCGGGTCCAGCGCCAACAGCTGCGCCGGCGTGGCCAGCACGTTCTTCAGCTCGGTCTTGGCATAGCTCCAGGTGCCGGTCAGCAGCAGGTCGCCACCGCCCAGCGACTGCCGCCAGTTGGCGACGAGCTCGGCGCCACGGGTGCGGGTGTCGGCGGCGTTGACGAAGTAGTGCGCGCTTTCCAGCCCGGCCACACCGAAGCGCTGCTGCACGAAATCGGTCAGCGCGTCGCCGGTGATGCTTTCCGACAGGGCGATGCGGTCGTCGATGTCGATCTGGAACAGGTCCAGCGACAGGTCGAGGTGGCTGCCGATCTGGCTGGTGAAGCCCAGGCTGTAGTTGATCGACTTCTCCGGCTTCAGGTTGGTGGCGCCCAGCGCACGCGCGATGGGGTTGTTCACCGACAGCAGGCGGCCCTGCACTAGCTGGCCGCCGGCGGTATAGCCGGTGGAGGTGGATTCGAAGCCGGTCTGGCTCAGCGACGGCGCATGGAAGTTGTTGGAGATGGCGCCGCGCAGCGCGAATGCGGGCGCGAACGCATAGCGCGCACCGAGCTTGCCGGTGAGTTCGCCGCCGAAGTCCTGGTAGTGCTCGTAGCGCGCAGCCGCATCGGTGGAGAACTTCTCGCCGAAGGTGGACGACAGGCTGGTGTAGGCACTGAACACGTCGCGGGTGAGATGCGCCTCGTCCTGCGGGGTCAGGCCGCCGCCGGCCTGCGAGCCGGTCGGACGGTCGGTATACGGACCGGCGGCATAGCTGGCCGGGTCGCCGGCGCCGGTCTCATAGCGCTCGCGGCGCGCCTCCACGCCGAAGCCGAGGCTGTGGCTGTCGTCCTGGCGCACGAAGATGCGGCCGAGGTCGAGGTTGGCCAGGGTTTGCTCGAAGGCGTAGTCGCCGGTCTTGAAGCGGGTCGGGCTGGCCGGACCGAGCGAGGCGTTGAGCGAATCGCGCAGGCGGTAGGTGAATGCGTTGCGGCCATGGTCGAGGCTGGCGTCGTAGTTCCACTCGCCCCACTGGCCGCGCGCGCCGGCTACCAGCTGCACGTCGAGGTTCTCGCCTTCGGAGAGGGGGCGGTAGCCGTGCGGGTAGAGCTCCTTCCAGTTGGCTTCGCCGTCCGGGTAGCGGAAGTAATTGGCGCCCTCGGTGTCGCGCTGGTTGTAGGTGCCGAAGGCATAGGCTTTGGACGTGGTGCCGAACGGGACCTCGGCGTTGAACCAGGCATTGAGATCTTTGCTGGCGCCGTCGCCCAGCGCGTAATTGCGCTTGCCGGCCAGGGCCAGGTTGTCCGCGGTCTGCGCTTCCCACGGCGGGATCTGGTCGAAGCCGGCGCGGTTGGTGGCCTCGCGGTTCTTCAGTTCCAGGCCCACGCGCAGGAAGCCGCCCTCGTCGGTCAACGCGGTGCCGACCTTGGCGCTGAAGTAGCTGGTCTGGCCGTCGGTCAGGGTGCGGCCGATCGGCTCCAGGTCGGTGTGGTGCGCACCAAAGCTGGCTTCGATGGCGCCACCCTGCGGGGCGTCGTCGAGAATCACGTTGATCACGCCGGCCACCGCGTCCGAGCCGTACAGCGCGCCGGCGCCATCGCGCAGCACCTCGATGCGCTTGATCGCGCTGACCGGGATGGCGTTGAAGTCCACCGGCGTGGTGCCCTTGCCGATCTTGCTGTCGGTGTTGACCAGCGCGCTGTTGTGGCGGCGCTTGCCGTTCACCAGCACCAGCACCTGGTCCGGCGACAGGCCGCGCAGCTGCGCGGCGCGCACGTGGTCGGCGCCGCCGGAGTTGGACTGGCGCGGGAAGTTGAACGAGGGCAGCAGCGCCTGCAGCGCGCTGCCGAGTTCGCCGTTGACCACGCCGGCCTTGCGGATGTCCTCGGCGCTGAGCACGTCCACCGGCGAGGTGGATTCGAGTACCGTCCGGTCGGTGGCGCGGGTGCCGGTGACGATCACGGTGTCGAGCGTGGTCGCCTGGCCGGACGCGTCCTGGGCGTGGGTGGGCGTGGACAAGGCCAGCGCTACGGCAAGGCCGAGCGGAGCCGGGGAAAGACGGACCATGGGGAACTCCGGGGGGAATGGCGTGGGGAAGGGGGTTGGATGGCCTGTTACATCCATCCGGATGGAGCGATATGTTATCTTGGCGTGATGCCGGCCCCGGGTGCAAGCCCTGCATGGCATCAGCTCATCCGCAAACGTGATATGCCGGCCAAGTGACATGGATGCCACCCTGCAGATCCCTACAGAGGTCATCCATGAAGTTCTCCGCTCTCCTGTTCCCGTTGCTGCTTTGCCTGGGTGGCGCCGCCGCCGCATCCCCGCTGGCCGACCCGCCGCCGACCGCCGCGCTGCAGGGCGATGCCGCGCGTCCGGCCGAGGCCATCCACTGGGTGCGCAGCGAACTGTATTTCGGCGTGGGCGAGGAGAAGGGCGATTCCAGCCGGGAGCAGACCGACACGATCAGCGAGGCACAGTGGCGGGCCTTCCTCGACAGGGAGGTGACGCCGCGCTTTCCCGATGGCCTGACCGTGTTCGACGCCTATGGCCAGTGGCTGTTCCGCGAGGCGGCGCAACCCGAGCGCCTGCGCACCAAGGTGCTGGTGGTACTGCACGAGGACACGCCGCAGCGGCGCAACGACATCGAGGCGATCCGCCTGGCGTGGAAACAGGCCACCCACCACCAGTCGGTGCTGTGGTCGCGGCAGGCGGTCGACGTCTCCTTCTGACCGGCAGTACCCCGGCACCCGGTAGGAGCGGCTTCAGCCGCGAATAGGCTTTACCGGTAAGGCTCGATCGCGGCTGAAGCCGCTCCTGCGATAACGAAAAGACAGAAACAACCACCC
>NZ_JASCOS010000185.1:0-4574 GCF_029959705.1 Stenotrophomonas sp. PS02297
CGCCGGCGTCGCACCGGTGCGGCAACCGCGGCCGACGCCCCCCAACGCCCCGCGCGCCGGCGCTGAGCGCGCCGCGCGCCGGCTTCGGCGCCCCCTCTCTCGACACCGGACGCCCCGCCCGCAGGCCGCCGCGGTGCGCTCGCCCGCGCCCATCTATTGAACAATCGGTAAAATAATCATTCAATGGGTAACCAATCGCCGACGGGCTCTCGCGGCCCGTCCCGCTGACAGGGGACTCCATGCCGATCGAACCCATTCAATACGGCAGCACCACCGTGCTGCGCTTCTCCTCCGCGCCGGTCAACGCGCTGGGGCGCGCCCTGGCTGGCGAGCTGGCCGGCGAGATCGCCCGCAGCGGTCGCGCCGCCGGCGTCGCCGCCCTCGTGCTGGTCGGCGATGGCCGCTGCTTCTGCGCCGGCGCCGATATCGGCGAGCTCGGCAACGATTCCGGCCAGGCCGACGCGATCCGCGCGCTGATGCAGGCGCTGGATGCCTCGCCGGTGCCGGTGGTCGCCGCCATCCACGGCGTAGCTTTCGGCGGCGGGCTGGAGCTGGCGCTGGCCTGCCATGCGCGCGTGGCCGCCCGAAGCGCCCGCTTCGCCTTCCCGGAGATCAGCCTGGGCCTGCTGCCCGGCGCCGGCGGAACGCAGCGCACGCCGCGCCTGGTCGGTGCGGCGAAGGCGTTGTCGCTGATGATCGACGGCACGCCGATAGACGCCGGGCAGGCGCTGGCCAGCGGATTGATCGACGCCATCGCCGATGGCGACCTGCTGGAAGCGGCGCTGCGCCACGCCGACTCGCTCGGCGGCCGCTGCATTCGCGTACGCGACCACCAGGCGCCGGATGAGCAGGCGCAGGCCGCGCTCGCCAGCGCGCGCCAGGCGGCCGGCACGCGCCGCGGCGCCGGGGCGGTCGCGGCCGGCCACATCGTCGATTGCGTCGAGGCCGCGCTCGGGCTCTCTTTCGACGAAGGCCTGGCGCTGGAACAACGGCTGTTCGACGACCTGCTCGCTTCGCCCGAATCGCAGGGGCTGCGCCACGTATTCCTCGGCGAACGCGCGGCAGCGCGGCTGCCGGCATCGCTGGCCGGCAGCGGCGCGCACCCGCTCGAGCGCACGGCGGTGATCGGCGCCGGAGTGATGGGCGCGGGCATCGCCACCGCGCTGCTGGCAAGCGGGCTGCCGGTGACCCTGATCGACCCCGACCCGGCGGCACTGGACCGGGCCGTCGCCCGCATCGACGCCACCTTCGGCCGCGATGTCCAGAAGGGACGCCTGTCCAGCGCCGCCGCCGCCGCGCGCATGGCGGCACTGACGGCGACACCGCGGCTCGAGACCGGGGTCGCCGACGCCGACCTGGTCATCGAGGCCGTGTTCGAGGACATGGCCGTCAAGCGCGCGGTGTTCACCGCGCTGGACAAGGCCACCCGGCCGGACGCGATCCTGGCCAGCAACACGTCCACGCTCGACGTCGACACCATCGCCGATGCAGTGCGCGATCCCGGGCGTGTACTCGGCATGCATTTCTTCAGCCCGGCGCACGTGATGCGCCTGGTCGAGATCGTGCGCGGCGCGCGCACGCGGCCGGAGGTGCTGGGCAGCGCGATGGCGTTCGCGCGGCGGCTGGGCAAGGTCGGCGTCGTCGCCGGCGTGTGCGATGGCTTCATCGGCAACCGCATGTTCGAGGAATACCTGCGGCAGGCCTACCTGCTGCTGGAAGAAGGCGCGCTGCCGCAGCAGGTCGACCGCGCCATGGAAGCGTTCGGCTTCGCGATGGGGCCATTCCGGGTGATGGACCTGGCCGGGCAGGACATCGGCTGGAGCATCCGCAAGCGCCGCGCCATCGAACAGCCGCAGCGTCCGTATTCGCGCTTCCCCGACAAGGTGTGCGAACTGGGCCGCTTCGGGCAGAAGACCGGCATGGGCGTCTACCGCTATCCGGACGGCCGCACGCCGGTGGTGGATCCGGAGATCGACGCGCTGGTGGTCGCGCACTCCGCCGAGATCGGGTTGCCGCGCCGCGCCATCGACGATGCGGAAATCGTCGCCCGCTGCCTACTGGCGCTGGTCAACGAAGGCGCGCGCATCCTGGAGGAAGGCATCGCCTGGCGGCCGCTGGACATCGACGTGGTATGGACCGCCGGCTATGGATTCCCCGCCGTGCGCGGCGGACCGATGCTGCACGCCGACCGGCTCGGCCTGCCGCGGCTGCTGGCCGACATCGAACGCTTCGCCGGCGGCCACGCGGGCTGGACCTGGCAACCGGCCGAACTGCTTGTGCGCCTGGTGCGCGAAAACCGGACTTTCGGAGACCTCAATGACTGACTCGACCCCACACCGCCTGGCCCAGCTGTTCGACCTGGGCGGCCGCATCGCGCTGGTGACCGGCGGCTCGCGTGGCCTTGGCCTGCAGATCGCCGAAGCACTGGGCGAGTACGGCGCGCACATCGTGCTGGCGGCCCGCCGGCCCGCCGACCTCGATGCGGCAGTCGCGCACCTGGGCGCGCGCGGCATCCGCGCCGAAGCGGTGGCCTGCGACCTCGGCACGCCGGAAGCGGCCGACGCGCTGGTGGCGCAGATCGTCGAACGGCATGGCCGGCTGGACATCCTGGTCAACAACGCCGGCACCAGCTGGGGAGCACCCATGGAGGACTACCCGCTGGACGGCTGGAACAAGGTCATCGACCTCAACCTCACCGGCCTGTTCCTGCTCACCCAGGCCGCCGGGCGGCGCAGCTTCATCCCCAATGGCTACGGCAAGGTGCTCAACATCGCCTCGGTGGCCGGCCTGCAGGGCAACTACCCGGGCATGATCGGCACCATCGCCTACAACGCGGCCAAGGGCGCGGTGGTCAACTTCACCCGCGCGCTCGCCGCCGAGTGGGGGCCGAGGAACATCAACGTCAACGCGATCGCGCCGGGCTATTTCCCCACCCGGCTGGCCAACGCCATGATCGACCAGCATGGCGACTACATGGTCGCGCACACCCCGCTGGGCCGCCTCGGCGGCGAGGACGACCTCAAGGGCGCGGCCCTGCTGCTGGCCTCGGAAGCCGGGCGCCACATCACCGGGCAGGTACTGGTGATCGATGGCGGCGCGGGAGTGATCTGAGCATGGGCACCGCGCTGCTCGACCGCCGCGACCTCGACTTCCTGCTGTTCGACTGGCTGGGCATCGAGGCCCTGTTCGCACGGCCGCACTATGCCGAGCACAGCCGCGACACCGTGGCCGCCGTGCTCGACCTGAGCGAGCGCCTGGCCGCGGACGCGTTCCTGCCGGCGCTCAGGGCCAGCGACCGCAGCGAGCCCGCGCTGACGGCGGACGGCGTCGCGCTCGCCCCCGAAGTCACCGCCGCGGTGCGCGACTACATCGACGCCGGCCTGCTCGCCGGGCCGTTCGGGCAGGACGTCGGCGGGCTGCAGCTGCCGCAGCTGCTGCACTACGCCAGCATCGGCCAGTTCATGGCCGCCAGCCTGGCCGTGGCCGCCTACCCGATGCTGACCATCGCCAACGCCCGCCTGCTGGCCGCGTTCGGCAACGCCGCCCAGGTCGAGGCCTTCGCCCTGCCGCAGATCCGCGGCCAGGCGTTGGGCACGATGTGCCTGTCCGAGCCGCAGGCCGGCTCCTCGCTGGCCGACATCCGCACCCTGGCGCTGCCCGACGGCGAGGACGCGCTGGGCGCGCGGCACCGCCTGCACGGCAACAAGATGTGGATCTCCGCCGGCGACCACGACATCACCGGCGACATCGTGCATCTGGTGCTGGCCAGGACGCCCGGCGCGGACGGCAAGCCGCTGCCGGGCATCAAGGGCATCTCGCTGTTCGTGGTGCCCAAGCACCTGCCCGATGGCCAGGCCAACGACATCGCCGTGGCCGGGCTCAACCACAAGATGGGCTATCGCGGCACCTCCAACTGCCTGCTCAATTTCGGCGAGGGCCGGCACGCCCCCGACGGTGCCGGCGGCGCGATCGGCTGGCGCATCGGCGAGGCCGGCGAGGGGCTGGCGCAGATGTTCCACATGATGAACGAGGCGCGTACCGGCGTCGGCCTCGGCGCCGCCGCCGCCGGCTGCCGCGGCCACCTGCTGTCGGTCGAGTACGCACGCGGCCGGGTACAGGGGCGCACCGCCGAGGGCGGCACCACACGGCCGGCCGCGATCATCGAGCATGCCGATGTCAAACACATGCTGCTGGCACAGAAGGCCTACGCCGAGGGCGCGCTGGCGCTGGTGCTGTATGCGGCGCGGCTGCTGGACGACCAGCTAAGCGGCGATGCCGGCACGGCCGCCGACGCCGGCCGCCTGCTCGACCTGCTGACGCCGGTGGTCAAGGCGTGGCCGTCCGAGTACGGGCTGGCGGCGAACGACCTCGCCATCCAGATCCACGGCGGCTATGGCTATACCCGCGACTACGACGTGGAACAGCTGTACCGCGACAACCGCCTCAACCCGATCCACGAAGGCACCACCGGCATCCAGGGGCTGGACCTGCTGGGCCGCAAGGTGCTGCGCGACGGCGGCGCCGGCGTCGCGCAGCTGCGCGCGCGGGTCGAGGCGACCGTGGCCGCCAGCGCC
>NZ_JASCOS010000186.1:0-4526 GCF_029959705.1 Stenotrophomonas sp. PS02297
CGCCCAGCGGCGTCGAGGTGCCGTGGGTGTTGAGGTAGTCGACCGGCCGATCCAGACCAGCCAGCGCCATGTTCATGCAGCGCACTGCGCCTTCGCCAGACGGCGCCACCATGTCGGCGCCGTCGGATTACAGGCGTCCTCAGTCGGTGCGCCTGCCTTCCATCATGCGGTCGCGATTGGCCTTGAACGGGTTGCCCTGGTACCAGTTGGGCCAGCTTTCGCCGCCCGCCAACTCCCGGCCGACGCCGTACAGCAATTCGAGGTCTTCCATGGTGCCGTCGAGCTTCCAGGTGGCAGGGTCGTACTCGTCGCGCGGGCTGTGGTAGCGGTCGCGGCCATAGGCTTCTGCGGCTTTCCTGCCGGCTTCGATGCCGCCTTCCAGAAGATCCTGGCCGCCGCCGGCGTAGAGCGCGGGCACGCCGGCCTTGGCGAAGTTGAAGTGGTCCGAGCGGAAGTAGAAGCCACTCTGCACCGAGGATTCCGCATGCAGGCTCCGGCCCTGCTTCGCTGCCAGCGGTTTGAGGATGTCCTCGAGCTCGGAACTGCCGTAGCCAGTCACGGTCATGTCGCGAGTGCGGCCACTGACCGACATCGCGTCGATGTTGATCACCCCGGCGATCTTGTCCAGCGGGAAGGTGGGATGGTTGACGTAGTACTGCGAGCCGAGCAGGCCCGACTCCTCCAGCGTCACTGCGAGAAACACCACCGAGCGCTCTGGCGCCGGCTGCTGGTGGGCCATCGCGTCGGCGATCTCGAGGATGCCCGCCACGCCGGTCGCGTTGTCCACTGCGCCGTTGTAGATGTCATCGCCCCCGTCGGCGCCATGCGCCTCGCCCTCATGCCTGCCCAGGTGGTCCCAGTGCGCCATGTAGAGCACGGCCTCGTCGGCGCGCTTGCTGCCGGGCAGAACGCCAACGACGTTGCGCGACTTCTTTTCGGTGATGCTGCTCTTGAGGTCGAGGGACAGCGTAGTGCGCAGCGGCACCGGCTTGAAGCCGCGTTTGCTGGCGTCGCGATAGGCTTTCCCAAGGTCGAGGCCGGCGTCGGCGAACAGTTGCCGGGCCGCTTCCGCGTTCAACCAGCCCTGGGCCTGCAGGCGCGGTTCCTTGTCCCCGGCCGCCGGCAGGTCGTACTGTGCGCCGCCCCAGGAGCTCCTGACTACGTCCCAGCCGTAGGAGGCGCCGGCGGTGTCATGCACGATCAGCGCCGCGCTCGCGCCCTTGCGCGCGGCTTCCTCGAACTTGTAGGTCCAGCGCCCGTAATAGGTCATGCGCTTGCCTTCGAACAGGCGGGCGTCGTCCACGTGGAAGCCGGGGTCGTTGACGAACATCACCACGGTCTTGCCCTTCCAGTCCTGGCCGGCGTAGTCGTTCCAGTCCTGTTCGGGCGCGTCCACGCCATAGCCGACGAACACCATGTCGCTGGCGTCGATCTTCACTTCGGGCTGGCCGCTGCGGGTTCCGATCACCATGTCGCTGCCGAATCCCAGCGCACGGCTGGCATCGCCGTGGCGAAGCGTGAGCACCGTCGAGGGATCGGCGATGGTCTCGGTCATCGGCACGTCCTGGAACCAGCTGTCGCCATTGCCCGGCTGCAGGCCGATGCGCTGCATCTGGTCGCGGATGTACGCGACCGTCAGCTCTTCGCCGTGGCTGCCTGGCGCGCGGCCCTCGAACTCGTCCGATGCCAGCGTCTTCACCAGTTCGGCGAAGTCGGCGGCATCGATGCCGCTGGAGAAGGCGTGCGCCGGCGGCGCCTGTACAGGAGCCGGTGCAGGAGCGGTCTCCTGCCGGCAGGCGACCAGCGCGGCGCTCGCGAGGAGACACAAGAGGATCTTGCGGGGCATGGAACCGGGCTCCGGATGAGGGATGAAGCCCGATTCTAGGCAAGCGCGCCGCGAGCGCTCAATCCTTCGGAGCGGCTTCGGTGTCGAAGCGGCGGACGGTGGCGCCGCTGACCGGGCCGATCGAGGCGCTGTCATGCACGTACAGCGTCACCTCGCGTTCGAAGTTCAGCGCCCCGTCGACCGTCGCGTTCGGGCCGATGATGATCCGCGGCTTGCGCGGCGGCGTCAGCGACAGGCTGAACGATGGCTTGGTCACGCGGATGCCGCCCTTCACGTGCGAACCGATGCCGACGGTGATGTCGCCATTGACGGTTTCGACGTTGCGCCCGACCTCGGTGCCGACCAGCCCGATGCCGCCGTTGACGGTTTCCACGCCGCCGCCGATGCGGCCGCCCTGGTCGATGAAGATGCTGCCGTTGACCGTTTCCACGCCGCCGGACAGGACCAGCCCGCGTCCTGCGCGGACGGCGCCGTTCACGGTCTCCAGGCTGCGCGCCTGCACGTTGTCCTCGGCATTGATGCTGCCGTTGACGGTTTCCACGCCGCGCGCCTGCACGCCCTTGGCCAGGTGGATGCTGCCGTTGACGGTGTCCAGGTCCCGGTAGGCGGTGCCGGATTCGGTGCGGATGCTCCCGTTCACCTTGCTGATGTCGTCGGACGCCACCGCCAGTGGGCTGGCCAGCCCCAGGGCCAGCAGAATAAGCAATCGTTTCATCGCGCGTCTCCGTCGGAAATTCCTGTGGGCGAGGGTGGATGGCAGCATGGCTGGGTACAATCCGCATCTGCCTGAAGTCACTGGAACGCCATTGCGACAATACCGCCGCCGCCATCAGCCTGCCCGCGCCCCGGCATTGCCGGCCCGGGTTGTCGGCTGCCTGTTGGCGTTGTTCCTGGTGGCCCCCCTCGTGCAGGCGCAGAGCAACTCCCGCGATGCCGAGAAGAAGCTGCAGCAGGTGCGCGGCGAACTGAAGAGCGTGGCGCAGGAGCGGCAGCGTCTGGAAGGCGAACGGGATGCGGCGTCCCGGCGCCTGCGCGAAGCCGACCAGAAAGTGGCCCGCAGCGGCCGGGCGGTGGCCGATACCGAGGCGGCGATGCGTCGCGAACAGCAGGCGCTGGCCGAACTGCAGCAGCGCCGCGCGTCCCTCGAGGCGAATATGGGGCGGCAACGCCAACAGCTCACCGCGCTGCTGCGCGGGGCCTACCAGCTGGGCAACCATGCCCCGCTGAAACTACTGCTGTCGCAGGATCGCGTGGCCGATGCCAACCGCGAGCTGGCTTATCACCGTTACCTGCAGCGCGAGCGGGCGCGGACCATCGCCTCGCTCGCAGGCGATCTGCAGGCGCTGTCGTCGAACGAGCAGGAGATCCTGGCGCGCAGCCGTGAACTGGAGCAGGCGCGCGTCCAGCAGCGCGAACAGGCCGCTGCGCTGGCGGAGGACCGCCGCAAACGGGCGCAGGTGGCGACGGAACTGGACCAGCGCTACCAGGATCGCAGCGAGCGGGAGAAGGTGCTGGGCAAGGATGCGCGTGCGCTCGAGCAACTGTTGTCCAGCCTGCGCGCGGCGGCCGCACGCGCCGAGGCCGAGCGCAGGGCGGCCGCCCGCCGTGCCGAAGCCGAGCAGGCGCGCCAGGCGGCCACGGGGGCGGCAAGGCCAACGCCCGGCAAGGTGCCGCCGCGGGTCACCGCGAACGTGCCCGCGCCGAAGGTCGGCGGGTTGGGCTGGCCGCTGTCGGGCAATCTGCTGGCGCGCTATGGCGGACGCCTGCCCGACGGCCGCACCAGCAGTGGCGTGCTGATCGGCGCGCCTCCCGGTACCACGGTGACCGCGGTCGCCGATGGCACCGTGGTCTTCTCCGACTGGATGACCGGCTACGGGATGATCCTGATCGTCGATCACGGCAATGGCTACATGAGCCTGTACGCCCACAACGACACCCTGCTGCGCGACTCCGGCGCGCGCGTACGCCGCGGCGAGGCGGTCGCGCGGGTCGGCAACTCCGGTGGACAGGGCGTGACGGCGCTCTACTTCGAACTGCGCCGAAACGGACAGCCGGTGGATCCGGCCACCTGGCTGCAGCGCCAGTGACCGCCGGCTGAGCGGGTGGCGTGGCCGATGCCCCGCGTTCAACGGGAATTCGGCCGGGCTTCGCGCATAATCGGACCGACGCGCATGGTGCGCATCCGTTTTTCATGGAGTGGTTCATGCGTGTAGCCGGCCTTGCTGCTGCCCTGCTGTTCGCACTGTCGCCGGCCGTCGGCCTGGCGCAGAGCGCCCCGGACAAGACGACGAAGGCGGACGATCCCGACGCCAAGGAATCGGTCACCTCGCGTGTGCCGCTGGATGAAATCCGCCGTTTCGTTGCCGTCTACAACGCGGTGCGCGCGGCCTATGTCGACCCGGTGGACGACAGGAAGCTGATGCAGTCGGCGGTCCGCGGCCTGCTGCTGGACCTGGACCCGCACAGCACCTATTTCGACAAGGAGGACGCGCAGGCCTTCGACGAGCAGGCCACCGGCGCCTATGAAGGCATCGGCGTCGAACTGCTGCAGCAGGATGGCGCGCTCAAAGTGGTCTCGCCGATCGACGATACGCCCGCAGCCCGCGCCCGGCGGCGCGCCGGCGCTCTCATCGTGGGCCTCGATGGCCAGCCGCTCAGCGCGATCGCGGCGATGGAGCCG
>NZ_JASCOS010000187.1:0-4483 GCF_029959705.1 Stenotrophomonas sp. PS02297
GCAGGCGGTAGCCCTGGGCATCGCCGGCCGGGGCGTTGGCGGCCGGGGCGGCCGCCAGCAGCGGCGGCACGGCCAGCAGCAGGCCGGCGCACAGCACCAGCGCCGCGGAAGTCCGCCGGGCGCGGCGGGAAGCGAACATCGTCATGGCAATCCTCTTGGCTGAATCAACGGCCCACGTTAACAAGCTCTGGCGTCCGGCTCCCCTGCCTTTGGTTGGGCCGGGGCCGGCCCGCGATATAATCGCCGGCCCGTCCGAGGGGCGCTGCGACCGCCGTGTGGTGTCCCCCGCAAGGGCTGGGCCGGCACGGCGGCCAGGCTCGGACGGCATCGCATGCAACAACGGCGCCCGGCGAACGCGAGCCCTGCTCGCACCACACCGGAGCTTTACATGAACGCTGTTGCCAAGACCTTCTCCACCGAAGGCGATTACAAGATCCGCGACATCACCCTGGCCGACTGGGGCCGCAAGGAACTGGACATCGCCGAGCACGAGATGCCCGGCCTGATGTCGATCCGCCGCAAGTACGCCGCGGCCAAGCCGCTCAAGGGCGTGCGCGTGACCGGCTCGCTGCACATGACCATCCAGACCGCGGTGCTGATCGAGACGCTCAAGGACATCGGCGGCGACGTGCGCTGGGCCTCGTGCAACATCTTCTCCACCCAGGACCAGGCCGCCGCCGCCATCGCAGCCACCGGCACCCCGGTGTTCGCGTGGAAGGGCGAGACCCTGGAGGAATACTGGGACTGCACGCTGGAAGCGCTGACCTTCAAATCCGCCGACGGCACCCTGCTCGGCCCGGAACTGGTGGTGGACGACGGCGGCGACGTCACCCTGCTGATCCACAAGGGCTACGAGCTGGAAAACGGCAGCGACTGGGTCAACACCGCCTCGGGCTCGCATGAGGAACAGGTCATCAAGAACCTGCTCAAGCGCGTGCACGCCGAGCGCCCCGGCTACTGGACCCGCGTGGTCAAGGACTGGAAGGGCGTCTCCGAGGAGACCACCACCGGCGTGCACCGCCTGTACCAGCTGGCCGAAGCCGGCACCCTGCTGGTCCCGGCGATCAACGTCAACGACTCGGTCACCAAGAGCAAGTTCGACAACCTGTACGGCTGCCGCGAATCGCTGGCCGACGGCCTCAAGCGCGCGATGGACGTGATGCTGGCCGGCAAGGTCGCCGTGGTCTGCGGCTATGGCGACGTCGGCAAGGGCTCGGCGCACTCGCTGCGCGCCTATGGCGCCCGCGTCATCGTCACCGAGATCGACCCGATCTGTGCGCTGCAGGCGGCGATGGAAGGCTTCGAGGTCAACACCATCGAATCCACCCTGGGCCGTGGCGACATCTACGTCACCACCACCGGCAACAAGGACATCATCCGCATCGAGCACCTGAGCGCGATGAAGGACCAGGCCATCGTCTGCAACATCGGCCATTTCGACAACGAGATCCAGGTCGATGCGCTGGTGAAGTTCCCGGGCGTGCAGCACATCAACATCAAGCCGCAGGTGGACAAGTACGTGTTCCCGAACGGCAACGCGATCTTCCTGCTGGCCGAAGGCCGCCTGGTGAACCTGGGCTGCGCCACCGGCCACCCGAGCTTCGTGATGTCGAACAGTTTTGCCAACCAGACCCTGGCGCAGATCGACCTGTGGGCCAACAAGGACAGCTACAAGGCCGACGTCTACCGCCTGCCGAAGAAGCTGGACGAGGAAGTGGCGCGCCTGCACCTGGAAAAGATCGGCGTGAAGCTGACCACCCTGACCCAGGAACAGGCCGACTACCTCGGCGTGCCGGTGGAAGGCCCGTTCAAGCCGGAGCACTACCGCTACTGATCGGCCCGCCGGTCACTGCGTGGAACACAACGACGGGCGCCGCAAGGCGCCCGTCGCGTTTCCTGCGCGGCGTTTCTGTTCGCCACGCGCTCTTGCTACGCTGCGCGCCCCGATCCCGACGCCGTCCGCAAAGACCACGATGAAACCGATGCTCCCGACAATCGCGGCCCTGCTGATGGCGGCCCTGTCCGGTACCGCCCACGCACAGCCGGCGACGCCCGCACACGACAGCTTCGTCATCCAGTCGCAGCGGCTGCAGGAAGCGCGCACCATCAACGTCTACCTGCCGCCCGCCGATGCGGCGCCGGCGCATCCCGTGCTGTACATGCCCGATGGCGGCATCGCCGAGGATTTCCCGCATGTGGCGGCCACGGTCGATGCCGGCATCCGCGCCGGCCGGATCGCGCCGCTGCTGGTGGTCGGCATCGAGAACACCCAGCGCCGCCGCGACATGACCGGCCCGACGGACGTGGACAGCGACCGCCGCATCGCACCGGTGGTCGGCGGCTCGGCCGCGTTCCGCGCCTTCATCGCCGAGGAACTGGTTCCCGAGATCGAGCGCCGTTACCGCACCACGGAATCGCGCGGCATCATCGGCGAATCGCTGGCCGGGCTGTTCATCGTCGAAACCCTGTTCGAGCAGCCGACGCTGTTCGACACCTGGATCGCCTTCAGCCCGAGCCTGTGGTGGAACGACGCAGCGCTCACCCGCGGCGCCAGCGGGCGCCTGCAGGACATGCCCGCACTGAACGAGCGCGTACTGCTGGCCTGGGGCGACGAGGACAACATCGGCCCGCACGCACAGGCGCTGTCGGACACGGTTCAGAGCGCTGCCCTGCCCGGCCTGCACTGGCAGGCCATGCCGCGCCCGGACCTGCGCCACGACACCATCTACACCGCGCTGGAAGCGATGGCGATCGAGCGCATGTATCCAGCGGCACCCGGCGACGGCGATCGCTGATCCATCCCGGAACACCGGCTCGGCTGCCCACCGGAATCCGCCGCGACAGGAAACCCACGACGCACGCATGTCCACGACGATCCACGAAATAGCGCCAACCGACGCCCCGATGGCGCTGCTCCTGCTGGCCGATCCCTCGGAGCGCAAGGTACGCGCCTATCTGTCCACAGCGCGCTGCTTCGCTGCCCTGCTGGACGGCAGCATCGCGGGCGTCTGTGCGGTGGTGCCGCGCATGCAGGGCAGCCATGAGCTGATGAACATCGCCGTCGATCCGGCGCGGCAGCAGCGCGGCATCGGCACGCAGCTGCTGGCCCACGTGATCGATACGTACCGGCGCGAAGGCGCGGCGCGGCTGGAAGTCGGCACCGGCGCCTTCGGCTACCCGCTCGCGTTCTACCAGCGGCACGGCTTCCGCGCATTCCAGGTCGACCGCGATTTCTTCCTGCGCAACTACGACGAAGCGATCATCGAGGACGGCATCCAGCACCGGGACATGCTGCGCCTGGCCATCGACTATCGGCAGGAAGGCTGACCGCGCTTACCGCCAGTTCGCGTTCGCTTCCCAGAACTCCACCGCGCGGCGGTAGGCGTCGCGGTCGATGGGCACGCCCGAGCCGCCCTCCTCCACGCCAAGCGCGTTGCGCATCATGGTGATCGGCGCCATCGGGATTTCCGCCGGCTGCGCGGTGTACAGGCAGCCGACCACGCCCCAGTCGGCATCGATGGGCGCGCCCTCCTTGGCCAGCTGCTCACGGCTGTAGAGGATGACGACCAGGTAATCGGCCACCGGCGGCTCCACGCCTTCGAACCAGCGCACCAGCACCGGCAGCTCCTCGCGCGTGCGCGCCTCGTAGGCCGAGCGCAGCAGGTGGCGGTTGCCGTCGGTGACCGGCACGGTCAGGCAGCGCGTGGACGTCCAGTTGCGGTGCACGTGCAGCCTGCAGAACGGTGCATAGCCATCGAGCACCTGCAGCGGCGCATGGTCGTTGAGATGACGCTCGAACTGCTCGGGCGTGCAGTCGCGGATCGTGTTCGGGCGCGGCGTGCGCGGGAACAGGCGGGTGCGGGCGAAGGGCGTGAGGAAGATGGACATGGGGCAGGCACAGGGGGCAAAGGCAGTACGCATTCTCCGTCATCGAGCCGTCATTCGCGCAGGCGCAGGTCCTGCTCCACGGGGGCCTGCGCCGGGAATACCTCATGCGGAGAGGCATGCAATTCACGACCTTGCCGCTTCGCGATGGCGAGCATGCGAATTTACGGAGGTCACAATGCCAGCCGCTCACGCAACTCGCGCGCCTGCCGGCGCGACACTTCCACCTGGCTGCCGTCCTCGAGGGTGAGGTCGTAGCCATCGGCTACGGACAGCTCCACGCCACGCACCTTGCGCAGATTGACCAACGTATTGCGGTTGGCACGGAAGAAAAGCCCCGATTCCAGCCGCGCCTCCAGCGCCGACAGGCTGCGCGACAGCATCGCGCTCTGGCCGCGGAACCACAGCCGCGCGTAATTGCCATCGACCACGATGCGGCTGATCTCGCCCAGCGCCACGAACCAGCAGCGCTCGCCATCGCGCAGGAACACGGTGTCCTCGGCACCCAGCTTTGCCGGATCGCCGGCCGGGCGCGCGCCAGGAACCACGTCCGCGACCCTGGCGCGCGCCTTGTCCAGCGCGGCATGCAGCCGCGACG
>NZ_JASCOS010000188.1:0-4434 GCF_029959705.1 Stenotrophomonas sp. PS02297
ACGCTAGGCGGCGGGCGCCGCGGCCTGCGCCGGCCCGCCCACCGCTTCGTCGGCAGCGGCGCGCAGGCGCGGCAGCAGGCGCAGGATCAGCGCCAGCTGGGTACGCACCAGCCGCGACTTGTCGTCGATGTCCTCGGGCAACTGCTCCAGCGCGTCGGCCAGTGCGATCTCGTCGACCTCGGCCGCAGGCGCGCTCCGCCGCTCCGCCAGCGCCGTAGACAGGCCGGCCAGCGCCTGCTGCAGGCATTGCCACGCATGCGCGACCCGCGGATCGTCGCTCACCGCCGCCTGCGCGCGGTGCGCGCCAAGCGCGGACAGGTAGCCGAGCAGGGTGTTGGACAGGGCGAGGAAGCGGAAGCCCGCATCCAGGTTGCCGCGCGCATAGCCCGGTTCGCGCAGCATGTTGGACAGCGCCACCGACAGCGCGACGTCGGCGTTGTGCATGTCGCGGCGGGCGATGCGGTAGGGCAGGTCGTCGCGCATGCCGCTGCGGTACTGGCCCAGCACCTCGTCCAGGTAGCGCGTGCTGGTGGCGACCACCTGCGCCATCACCCGGTGCAGGCGCCGCCCCTGCCAGTCGGGCAGGATCAGCAGCGAGGCGGCCGCGGCGATCGCGCAGCCGATCAGCGTGTCCAGCAGCCGCGGCCAGATCAGCACGAAGCCGTCGCCGAGCAGGTTGAAGCACAGCAGCGCCATCGTGGTGATCGCGGCGGTGGCGATCACGTAGCGGTCGGTGCGGGTGACGAAGAACAGCAGCGCGGCGGCGAGCGCCAGCAGCAGCTGCAGCGTGGTGCCGGGGAACAGCTGCATCAGCGCCCAAGTCGCGCCCAGGCCGAATAGGGTGCCGCCGATGCGCTGCACCAGCCGCAGCCGCGTGGCGCCGAAGTTCGGCCGGCACACGAACACGACGGTGAGCAGGATCCAGTAGCCGTTGCTCGGGTGCACCAGCTTGAGCACGGCATAGCCGATGATCAGCGCCACGGCGATGCGCACGCCGTGGCGGAACAGCAGCGAGCCGGGTGTCAGCGCCTGGCGCAGGCGCGTGGCCATCTCGCGCAGCGTGTGCGGCGAGGAATCGCGCAGGCGGGTGTCGATGCCTTCCAGCGGCGTGTCGGCCAGCGAGGCCTCGGACAGCTGCCGGGCGATGCTGGACAGGTTGGCCGCCAGCAGCTGCAGCGAGCCGAGCAGCCGCTGCCAGTGCGGATTGTGCTGGTCGCGCAGGTACTGCAGCGAATGCTCCAGGTCCTGCCCGGCCTGGCGGTTGCGCTCGCCGTAGTCGAACGGCTGGCGCAGGCGGATTGCCTCGCCCAGTGTCATGCAGGCGCCGCCCTGCAGCGACAGCAGTCGCCGGCAGCGGTACAGCACGTCGCTGTGGAAGAAGGCCTCGCTCAGCGCCTCGTAGGGATAGTGCGAGGAACTGGCGCGCTCGTGGAAATCCTGCGCCATGTAGTACAGGCGGAAGTACAGGCCGGACTGCACGCCGGGGCGCCCGGAACGGCCGAAGCGGCTGAGGATCGCCGCCTTGGCGGCATTGAGCGCTTCGACCACGCGCACGTTCTGCTCGGCCAGCGCCAGCCGCCGCGCCTCCAGGTCGCCATGCCGCACCGGTTCGAACAGGTCGGCCTTGAGCTGCAGGTAGCGCCCGAGTTCGCCGAACAGGCGCGCCAGCCGTTCGCGCACCGGCCGGTTGGCGAACATCACCGTCCACAGGATCGACAGCGCGCCATACCAGGCCGCGCCGGCGAGCATCTGCGCCACGTCGCGCCACGCCGTGTCGGTCCCGGCGTCGCGGTGCTGGTCCATGGCGATCATGGTGTAGATCGCCAGCGTCACCGTGGCCTGGCCGATGGACGCATAGCGCTCGCCCAGCGCGCCGAGCAGGGTCGAAGCGAAGGCGGCCAGCGCCAGCGCGGCGACGAAGGGCAAGGGCCAGTTGAACAGGTGGATGACCGCAGCGGCCGCGGCGACGAAACACAGCAGCGACAGCAGCACCGACTTGCTGCGGCCCCAGCCGTTGTCGTCGGTCTCGGCCACGGCACTGGCGATGGTGCCCAGGAACAGCGAGGGCAGCGGCTGCAGGTCGCCGCGGTACCAGCACACCGCCATCAGCGTGGACAGCGCGATGAACACGCGCAGCCCATAGCTGGCTTTCTCGTGGGCCCATAGCTGGTTCAACAGGCGTTCGGTGGGGCGCATGCCGGTGCTGCGGATCGCGGAGCGGGAGCGTGCCAGCTTGCAGTGCCTGCCGATGCGGGGCAAGGCGGCCGATGGGCGCGGCTCGATTCCTGCCCGTGGGGAAGCCCGTGATGCGGCGTCTGCCGCGGGTCTTCCGGCGAAGATGCAGGCGGGGCGTGGTCCGTTCTACAGCGGTGGGTCGTTGGCCTGGCGCATGAAATCGATGAACACCCGCAGCTTGGGAGCGAGCTGTTCGCGCGAAGGGTAGTACAGGTGGAAGCCGGGAAACGGAGGTTGCCAGGCGTCGAGCAGGCGCAGCAGCCGCCCTGCGGCAAGGTCGTCCGCCGCGGCGGCCTCGAATACCTGCGCCAGCCCCAGCCCGGCGATGGCCATGCGCCGGCCCAGCCCGCTGTCGTTGAAGATCGGTCCGCCGTCGACCTCGACGCTGAAATCCTGGCCGTCGCGGGCGAACTCCCAGGGCATCAGCCGGCCGTCGCTGCGGCGATAGCGGATGCAGGTGTGCCCGGCCAGGGCTTCGGGTGTGGGCGGTGGCGGATGCCTGCGCAGGTAGGCGGGAGACGCGACCACCACCAGCCGCTGCGGCGGCCCCAACGGGGCGGCGATCATGCCGTCGGCCAGCGATTCGCCCAGGCGGATGCCGGCGTCGAAGCCCTCGGCCACCAGGTCGGTCAGTGCCGCCTGCACCGCCAGTTCCACCTCGATATGCGGATGGCGTGCGCAGAAGGCGGGCAGGTGCGGCAGCACCAGTTGCTCGGCCGCGATCCGCGGCGCGGTGATGCGCAGGCGTCCGGCCGGCACGTCGCGGCTTTCCTCCAGCGCCTGCAGGGCCCCGCCGATGCGCGTCAGGGCCGGCGCGGCCTCACGCAGCAGGCGTTCGCCCGGCTCGGTCAGGCCGACACGGCGCGTGGTCCGGTGCAGCAGGCGCACGCCCAGCCGCCGTTCCAGGCTGCGCACCGACTGCGACAGCGCCGAAGGCGACATGCCCAGTTCGATCGCCGCGCGGCTGAAGCTGGCGTGGCGCGCCACGCAGGCGAAAGCGGCCAGCGCCGGCAGTGTTGCAGGGTCGATTGTGAAGTCAGGCTTCATTGATGGTGCAGATTATCCGGATTTATCGCGGGAAGCCTGGCCCCTAGAGTGGCCTTCCCCCATCCGGAGCATCGCAATGCAGACCCGCACCCTCGGCCGCAACGGCCCTGTCGTTTCCGCGCTCGGCCTCGGCTGCATGGGCATGAGCGCGTTCTATGGCGGCCGTGGCGACGATGCCGCCGCCATCGCCGTGATCCACCGCGCGCTGGAGCGTGGCGTCACCCTGCTAGACACGGCCGACATGTACGGCCCGCATACCAACGAGGTGCTGGTCGGGCGCGCCATCGCCGGCCGCCGCGACCAGGTGTTCCTCGCCACCAAGTTCGGCATCCGCCTGGATCCGTCCGATCCGCAGGCGCGCGGCGTCGATGGACGGCCCGAGTACGTGCAGGCCGCCTGCGAGGCCAGCCTGAAGCGGCTGGGCGTGGACCACATCGACCTGTATTACCAGCACCGGGTCGATCCGCAGGTGCCGATCGAGGAAACGGTGGGCGCCATGGCGCGGCTGGTCGAGCAGGGCAAGGTGCGTTACCTCGGTCTTTCGGAGGCGGCGCCGGAGACGATCCGCCGCGCGCACGCGGTGCACCCGATCACCGCACTGCAGACCGAGTACTCGCTGTGGTCGCGCGAGCCGGAAGAGAACGGCGTACTGGCCACGGTGCGCGAACTGGGCATCGGCTTCGTGCCGTATTCGCCGCTGGGTCGCGGCTTCCTGACCGGCGCCATCCGCATGCCGGAGGATTTCGACGCCGACGACTACCGCCGCCATTCGCCGCGCTTCCAGGGCGACAATTTCGCCCGCAACCTGGCGCTGGTGGAACAGGTGCGCGCCATCGCCGCCGCCAAGGGCGTCAGTGCCGGGCAGCTGGCGCTGGCCTGGGTGCTGGCGCGCGGCGAGGACCTGGTGCCGATCCCCGGTACCAAGCGCCTGGCGTATCTGAAAGAAAACCTCGGCGCGCTGGACGTGGCGCTGGATGCCGGCGACCTGGCGCGGATCGATGCGGTGTTCCCGGTCGCCGCCGCGGCCGGCGCGCGCTACCCGGCGGCGAGCATCGGCAGCGTGCATCGATAGAACCGAGCCAAGCTTTAAATGTAGAGCCGAGCCATGCTCGGCTGGGGCTTTCCCGATAAGGCCCCTGCCGAGCATGGCTC
>NZ_JASCOS010000189.1:0-4409 GCF_029959705.1 Stenotrophomonas sp. PS02297
GCGCTGGCCCAGGCCCGGCCGTTGCCGCGCGCGGCGATGGCCCGCGGCGCCGGCGCGGCCGCGCCGGCCGGCGCGTCGAGCGCGGCCCAGGCGCTGGTGATGGTGTGGAAGGTGCGCAGGCCGGTACCGGTGGCATCGCGCACCAGCATCAGCAGGTGCGCCTGGCCGAGCGCGCGCAGCGAGCCGGGCAGGATGTGTCCTCCAGGCGCCGGCGCCGCCTGCCAGCCGTTGTCCACGGTCCAGCGCCACAGCGCATCGCCCGCCACATTGCCGAGGACCGCGTACAGGCCGCCCTTCTGGCCCTGCAGCGCCACCAGCCGGCCGTCGGCAGGCCACACCGGCTGCGCCTGCCAGCCGCCGGCCTCGGCCGCCAGCGCGTGCCGGTAGAGGTGCATCGAGCCATCGGCGGCGGTGCCGGCCACGTACAGCACGTCGCCGAGCGCGGCGGCCTGCGCGTTGCCCAGCGCCACCGGCAGGGCGAGCGTGCGTCCCAGCGCCAGCGTGTCGCCCTGCAGGCGTGCGCTCTGCAGGCGGTCGCTGCTGTCGGCGGCGGTGCCGCGCAGCAGCCAGGCCTGGCCGCCGGCGTTGACCGCCGTGCGGATGTCGGCGGTGGCACCGGCCGGCGCCAGCGCCAGCGGCTGCCAGGCCTTGCCGTCGCTGGCCAGTGTCCAGGCCTTGCCGGCGGACAGCGCGACGTCGTGACCGTCGACCGCCAGCAACCGTGGCTGCGCCGCATCGGCCGGCAGCGGCGCCAGGCTCCCGGATGTCACCGTGCTCAGGTTCTCCGCCGCCGCGGTGCCGCCCAGCGCCAGCAGTGCGAGCGTCGCCAGCAGGCGCAGGCCGCGCAGCGCGCGCCGGGGCAGGGGGAGGGCGGGCACAACGGCTGCGGGTATCGACATCGGCGTGGCTCGGCAGGAAAAGGGATCAGGAAGCGGCGCGGGCCGCGGCGGCCAGCAGCGCTTCGGCGCGGCGCAGGAAGGGCAGGTCGATCATGCGGCCTTCGAACAGGAACGCGCCCCGTCCCTGGGCGGCCGCGACCGTGGCGGCGGCGACGATGCGGCGGGCTTCGGCGACCGCGGCATCGGATACGCCGAAAACGTCGTTGGCCAATCCCACCTGGCGCGGGTGGATGCAGCTCTTGCCGATGAAGCCCAGCTCCCGCGCCATCCGTGCCTCGGTGCGGAAGCCCTCGTCGTCGCCGACATCGGGGAAGGCGCCGTCGCAGGCGAACACGCCGGCTTCGGCCGCCGCCATGCGCAGCGCGAACAGCGTGGCGTGCACGTTGGCCGCGGTGCGGGCGATGCCGTTGGGCGCGAACAGGTCGCCCAGCCCGAGCTGCAGGCCGGCCACGCGCGGGTGCGCGGCGGCGAGCTCCGCGGCCTGGCGCAGGCCGCGCGGGGTCTCGATGTTGAGCAGCAGGCCGATCGGACGCACGACGCCGTTGCCGGCCTCGGCGCGTTCCAGCGCCGCGGCCGCTTCGCGCACCTGCGCCGCGGATTCGACCTTGGGGAGATTGAGCAGCCAGACCGAGGGCAGGGCGACCGCCGCCACGTCGGCGGCGAAGTGGGCGCTGCCGGTGCCGTTGCAGCGCACGATCAGCCGCCGGCCGCTGGCAGCCACGTCGGCCCGGGAGAGGAACAGTCCGACCTGCACGCGCGCGGCGGCCTTGCCGGCTTCCGGCACCGAATCCTCCAGATCGAAGGACAGGACATCGGCCGCGCCGGCCATCGCCTTGTCGAACAGTTCCGGGCGTGCGCCGGGCACGAACAGCTTGCTACGCATGGTTTCCCCTCATCCTGCGGGGCAGTCTGCGCGATTCGGAACGCTGAAAAAGTGCGTTCCCGGACATTCATGCGATAGCGTTTGTTTGCAGTGCCGCGGTCGCCGCCGGCCCGGTGCGCGTCGGCTGGGCTTAGAATCGCCCCATGAAAATCGCTTCGTGGAACGTCAATTCGCTCAATGTCCGCCTGCCCCACCTGGAGCAGTGGCTGGCCGCTTTCGCCCCCGACGTGGTCGGCATCCAGGAAACCAAGCTGGAGGACCACAAGTTCCCGGAGACCCGGCTGCTGGAACTGGGCTACCGCAACGTGTTCGCCGGGCAGAAGACCTACAACGGCGTGGCGTTGCTTGCGCGCGATCCCATCGAGGACGTGCAGGTCGGCATCCCGGGCTTCGACGACGAGCAGAAGCGGGCCATCGCCGGCACCGTCAACGGCGTGCGCGTTATCAACCTCTACGTGGTCAACGGGCAGGACGTGGGCACCGAGAAGTACGCCTACAAGCTGCGCTGGCTCGAAGCGGTGCACGACTGGATCGCCGCCGAACTGCGGGAGCACCCGAAGCTGGTGGTGCTGGGCGATTTCAACATCGCCCCGGACGACCGCGACGTGCACGACCCGGCGGTGTGGAACGGCGACCACATCCTCACGTCCACGGCCGAGCGCGGTGCGCTGGAGAAGCTGCTGCGGCTGGGCCTGCACGACGGCTTCCGCCTGCACAACGACGCGGCTGGCGTTTTCAGCTGGTGGGATTACCGCGCCGCCGGTTTCCGCCGCGACCTGGGCCTGCGCATCGACCTGACCCTGGTGTCCGACGCGCTCCGGCCGCAGGCGGTGGCCGCCGGCATCGACCGCGAACCGCGGACCTGGGACCGCCCCAGCGACCATGCGCCGGCGTGGGTGCAGCTGGCGAAGGACTGAGACAGCGAAGCCCGACCGTTGCCGGCCGGGCTTCGTGGTTCGCAGGCCCGCGGGTCAGCGGATGCTCTTGCGCGTGAACAGGTTGACGATGGCCAGCAGGATCACCGCGCCGAGCAGCGAAAGCAGGAACGAGCGCAGGGTGATGGCGCCGTTGATGCTGCCGCCGCTGAACAGGAAGCCGGCGATCATCGCGCCGATGATGCCCACCACGATGTTCAGGATGATGCCCTGCTGCGCGTCGCGGCGCATGATGATGCTGGCGAGCCAGCCGACAACGCCGCCCACGATCAACCAGATGATGATGCCCATGCCGATGTCTCCTTTCGTCTGTGCACCCGGAGCGGTGCGACCGTTGCAGTCAAGACGATCGGGCGTGAAGCGGTTGTGGACCAGGGCCGCGGGCTGATGGCGCCGGTGCCGTCCTGGCGGTTCGGGCAGGTGAGGGTCTGGCAGCTGCCGCACGTGCCCGGCACCCGCGGCGAGCCGCAGGCGCGCGAGCTGCTGGCGGCCGAACTGGGCAGCACGCCGCAGGCCCTGCCGCTGACCCGCGACGAGCGCGGCCGGCCCTGGCTGATCGGCGAACTGGCGCATTACGGTACCGGCTGGAGCCACAGTGGCGGCCACCTGCTGGTGGCGCTGGGCGAACGCGCCCGGCTGGGCGTGGACCTGGAGCAGCAGCGCCCGCGCCGGCAGATGCGGCAGGTGATCGCCCGCTTCTTCCATCCCGACGAGATCGCCTGGCTGGACGGGCTGGACGATGCCGCCCGCGAACACTGGTTCTTCCGCGTCTGGTGCGCCAAGGAAGCCCTGCTCAAGGCGCATGGCCATGGCATTTCCTTCGGCCTGCACCGGCTGCGCTTCGCCCCCGGCGACGACGGCGCCCTGTACCTGGCCTGGTGCGACCCCGGACTGGGCGAGGCCGCGCGCTGGCACCTGCACGAATGGCAGGCCGCGGCCGATTTCCGCGCCGCGCTGGCGTGGTATCCGTTCTGAAAACGGCGCGCATGGCCGCAGCGGCTGGCGCCGTGCGACGGGATCGGTGCCGGCGCCTCCCGGCAGTCATGCCGTCGTCGGCCCACATGCCGCGCCCGGACACTGCCACACTGCGCTGCCCGGCTGGTCCGGGGCGGCGTTCGCGCCGATCTTCCGTGCCTGCGAGGATTCCATGAAGCCCCGTGTTTCCCCCCGGCCGGCGCATACGACGCCCGCCCCGCGCCCGGCCCGCCTGTCCGCTGATCCGGGCGCGTGCGCGCTGGCGGCGGCGGGCACCCTGCTGCGCGGCATCAGCCAGGTGATGCTGCAGGACAACCGCCTGGCCGGCCTGCTGTTCCTGGCGGGCATCTTCTACAACTCGCTGCTGTTCGGCGGGGCGGTGCTGCTCGGAACCGCGGCAAGCACGCTCACCGCGCTGTGGCTGGGCGCCGAGCGCACGAAAATCCGTGCTGGGCTGTTCGGCTTCAACGGTGCGCTGGTCGCCATCGCGCTGCTGTATTTCCTGGAGCCGAGCCCGCTGACCTGGGGCTATGTGATGCTGGCGGCGGCCGGCACCACGGTATTGATGGCGGCCCTGATGAACCTGTTCGGGGCGTGGAGGCTGCCGGCACTGACGGCCCCCTTCGTGTTCACCGCGCTGCTGTTCGTGCTGGCCTGCGCGCGCTTCGGCCAGCTGCACTCCACCGGCTCCCTGCCCACCGCCGGCCTGCCGAAGGC